>DATCRE010000701.1:0-10153 GCA_036569145.1 Cyclobacteriaceae bacterium | reverse complement strand
GAAGACTTAAAAAGTGATGATGCTATGAACATATAAGCAAAAGTCATTGGGTCAGTCATCCCTCTCCCCCGGAGAGGGAACGAGGGTGAGGCTTTAATCAGGAGAGGATAACAACATTGTATCAAAGTAGAATAAAAGAAGACAAATGGATCGTACGGCTGATGTAGCAATTGTTGGTGCTGGTATTGTAGGATTGGCGCATGCATACATGGCATTGAAGAAAGGACATCGCGTTGTGTTGTTTGAACGTGGTGAATATGCTACGGGTGCTTCCATAAGAAATTTTGGTTTACTCTGGCCCATCGGACAAGAGCCCGGTGTGGGACTTGATCGTGCATTAAGAAGTCGTGCGCATTGGCTGGACATTGCCGGGCAGGCAGGTATTTGGGTTAATCAAAATGGTTCACTTCATCTTGCTTATCATGATGATGAGCTTGAAGTGCTACAGGAGTTTACTGAAATTTACAAGCATGCCGGATTTCAATTTGAATTGTTAGATAAGAAAGGTGTTGAAGATAAATCTCCTCATGTAAAAACAAATAATCTTAAAGGTGGACTCTGGAGTGCTACAGAGTGTACTGTAAATCCGCGTGAAGCTATACGGAGAATTCCGCTATGGCTTGAAGAAAAATATGGTTTGATAACAAGGTTCGGCAGTGTTGTAACAGAAATTGCCGTTCCGCAAGTCAAGACCTCACGTGAGACCTGGCGCGTTGATAAAGTATTTCTATGCAGTGGTGTTGATTTTGAAACGCTTTACCCGCAAGTTTTTGACAAGCTTCCGGTAACCAAGTGCAAGCTCCAGATGATGAAAGCCACGTCGGCTGATTCACATTTCGCACTTGGCCCATCGCTCTGCGCCGGTCTCACGCTGAGGCACTATGCTGCCTTTTCAGAATGTAAATCCTTAAAGAAAGTAGACGATCGTTATGACAACGAGTTGCTCACTTTCAAACAAAAAGGTATTCATGTATTGCTTGCACAAAATAATGCTGGCGAATTAATAATAGGAGATTCCCACGAATACAGCATGACGATTGAGCCTTTTGACAAAGAAGACATAAATCTCATTATTCTTAATTATTTGAATTCATTCTTCAATACCAGCAATCTTCGCATCACTGAGCGCTGGCATGGTGTCTATCCTAAGATTAAAGATAATATTGATATGGTAGTTGAGCCTGAACGTGGCGTTACCATTGTAAATGGATTAGGTGGTGCAGGCATGACGTTAAGTTTCGGTCTTGCTGAAGAACTCATCAATAAGTTGTAATCCTTAACTTACCAGGAAATAAATTACAAGCATCGTAACGTTTTGATTCGATTTGTTGACGGGTACATGAGGCTTTGATGCATCGAAGTATAAGCTGTCGCCTTCTTCAAACTCAATAATAGTATCCTGAAAGTGATATTCACAATTTCCGCTAAGCATGTGTTTGAATTCATAACCATCAGAAGTAGTTGCTTTTCCGGTAGCACCAGGTTCTAATGTTAGGATAACAGCTTCCATGGTACATGTGGGTATAGTTTGTGACACTATGTGATGATACTGAAATCCGGGTCTGCCTTCTTTTTTAATATCCGTGTATTCGTTGCCTTTAATATGCCAATAGTCTTTGCCGTTGAGCAACAACATATCTTCAAAAAATTCTTTTAACGAAATATTAAGCGAGTGAATGAGACTCACAAAGACTGGCAATGAAGGAATGGTTCTTGAATTTTCAATCTTGGATAACAAGCCTTTACTCACTTTAGATTGTGATGATACCTGCTGAATAGTTAATCCTTTCTGTAGGCGCGTTGATTTAATTTTTTGAGCGATACGCGTTACAACTTCATTATCAATCATGATTATAAAATGTTTAGTAAGAGTAAACATAATTAAAAGTTGAATGCAGTGAATCAACAGAAGACCAGCCATGCGATGCGTTACTTTAATGTTACGAGCTATTTCTTGATTGCTGAATGAAAATCGCAGTTTCTTATTTGTCAATACTAAATCTCTTCATTCATATTTCATTTTGCTTATTAAAGTTTAATGCAGAGGTAATTTTCATCTAAACGAAACATCAAGGCAGATGCCAACCTTTGGTGCGGCAATTAAAGTGCTATCAGATGACAGCACTTGTAATGCTCATGTTTAATCACAACCCAACTAAATCTATGAACAAAAATTTACTAAAGAGTCATTCTTTAGGAGTGCATCACCTCAGAGGACTACTCACGTTGGTGATTTTGCTTTTAATGGTCGTGTCGAGTTATGGCCAGACACTAATTTCTGGTAAGGTCACTTCAGGTGAAGATTCTTCCCCACTTCCCGGAGTAAGCGTAATTGAAAAGGGAACTACCAACGGTGTGATCTCGGATGCCGAAGGAAATTATTCTATCACGGTTAAATCAGCCGATGCCATCCTCACTTTTTCATTTGTTGGTTTTAGCTTACAAGAAGCATCAGTAACTGGTCGTAATAAAATTGATATTGTTTTAGCGACAGACTCTAAACAGCTTTCTGAAATTGTAGTAACAGCACTTGGTGTTGAAAAAGATGTGGCTAAGCTTGGCTACTCACAACAAAAGGTTGCCGGTAATGATTTAGTTAAAGCAAGAGAACCTAATGCACTTAATTCATTAGTAGGAAAAGTTGCTGGTTTAACCGTAGGCTCTTCATCCGAAATGTTAGGCCGTCCGCAATTAGTGTTACGTGGTGAAACTAATCTATTGATCACCGTGGATGGTGTGCCTGTTGTTACGGATACATGGAACATCAGCCCTGATGATATTGAAAGCTATACTGTGTTGAAAGGCCCTGCCGCTGCTGCGCTGTATGGATCACGCGGTCAGAATGGTGCTATCATGATCACCACAAAAAGAGGAACTAAAGATCGTCGTGGTGTTGCGATTGATGTTAACTCAAGCACCATGATAGATAAAGGTTTTCTTACCATTCCAAAAGTTCAGAATGAATATGGCGGTGGAGAGTACAACACATACCGTTTTGGTGATGATGATTTTGGCCAGGCAGGTGGCTGGAATCAAAATGATTATGATGTTTGGGGCCCACGCTTAAACGGTCAATTGATTTCACAATACGATAGTCCGATTGATCCTGAAACAGGTAAAAGAACTGCGACACCTTATATTGCAAGAGGTAAAGATAATCTTCAGAAATTTCTTCGTGCAGGTATTCTGTCAACAAACAACGTAGCAATTTCAGGTAGTGGCGATAAGTATGATTTACGTGCTTCTGCTTCGCATACATATCAGCGAGGTATCATGCCTAACACTGATCTCAATATCAATAACCTCAATCTTTATGTTGGATATAACTTTACACCAAAGATCAGACTTGAATCAAATTTAAATTATAGCCGTCAGTATACAGACAACATTCCAGATGTTGACTATGGACCTAACAGTATCATTTATAATATCGATGTTTGGTCTGGCGCTGACTGGGATATCAACAGTTTAAAAAATTACTGGCAACCTGGTAAAACCAATGTACAACAATACAACTTTGAATACATCCGCTACAATAACCCATGGTTTGCTGCACACGAATGGTTAAGAGGTCATCACAAAACTGATTTGTATGGCTATCTGACAGTGAAGTATAAGATCAACGACTGGATCAATGCTGCTGTACGTTCGCAATTTACAAGCTGGGATGTTCTTCGCACGGAGAAAATGCCTTTCTCTGCTTCAGCTTACGGACGTGATCAGAAGTTAGGTGACTATCGTGAAGATCATCGGAATCTTTTTGAAAACAACACGGATGTAATGGTGAACATTAACAAGAACATTACACCAGATTTTAATATCTCTGGTTTGATTGGCAGCAATTTGAGAACCTATTATTATAACTCAAGCTACATCACTACCGATTACCTGAACGTTCCGGATGTATATAATTTCGGCAACTCAAAAAATCCTGTTAAGGCCTACAACTATACAGCCCCTATGCAAGTAGGTAGTGGTTATTATTCATTTGATTTTTCATACAAGCATTATGCAACGTTATCAACAACGGGTCGTGTAGATAAGGCTTCAAACCTAAGTAATGGTCACAACACAGGATTCTATCCTTCAGTTTCGTTGAGCTCTGTTATCAGTGATTATGTAAAACTGCCTGAAGTAATCTCTTTATTTAAGATCAGAGGTTCTTACGCAAATGTTAGAAATACAAATACACAGTCCAGCATCGGACCAGCCTGGTCTGCTATTAATGCTGCTAACAACGGAACTCCGTTATCAAGTAGCACTGGTAATCCACTTTCTTATGGCGATGTTTATACATCAGCCTATGATGGACCGATTTACAACTCGAATACATACAGCATTACAAGATTGTATAATAATCAGCCGCAAGCTAACTACACGAATATTGCTGCCAACCCAAATCTTAAAATGAACTCTAACGCAACAACCGAATTTGGTGCTGCATTAAAATTCTTAGACAACAGAGTTGGTGTTGACGTAACACGTTTTGATGCCATCAGAGGTCCGATGATCGTTACACAACAATGGTCTGATGCTGCAGGATTTCACGGCGGAACAATCAACGGTGTTAAAACAGAAAAGAAAGGTTGGGAAATTACACTTACCGGAACACCAGTTCGAAATTCAGATGGGTTGACATGGAATATCCTGGCAAACTTCTCAACCTATGTAGAGCGCTACAAAGAATTTTATGATGGTAAAACATCGGTTAATGGTGCATATATCGGAGCAGACAGCAGAATTACATATCATGTTGGTGATCGTGTGGATGGTCTCTATGGTTATAAGTTTTACAGAGATAGTCAGGGAAACATAATTCATAAAAGCAATGGCGATATCTATAAGGACAATCTGGTAGCGCAAAAGTTGGGTCACTATAATCCAGACTGGGTATGGTCTGTTGTGAACACTGTCAGCTATAAGAACTTCTCTCTTAATTTTCAATTTGATGGACGCACCGGTGGTGTTGGCCAGGATTATGTTTATAAAAAACTTTTACAAGGTGGTCGTGAAATCTCAACTGTGCAGGGCGCTTATGGTATAGCCCGTTTAGCTGAATTCAATGCTAATCCAAATAACGATCCTAACCAGGCACCGGCAGCAACCTATACAGGAAAAGGAGTTTCTCTTGCATCTGATTCTCCAACGCCAACAGTTGATCCGGTAACAGGTCAGATTACAAACATGAGTGACCTGAAGCTGGTAAACAATACTACGCCTTACACACTTCAGGATTATATAGGATCTGAAACTAAATTTGATGAACGCGTTTTGATCAGCAGAACATTTACCAAGCTGAGACAAGTAACGCTCACGTATAATCTTCCTGCAGGTTTACTGAAAGGTATAGGTTTCCGCGCTGCCAGTATTTCACTTGTTGGTCGCAACCTTTTATATTTTTCAAAACGCAAAGACATCGACTGGGAATCGTTTATTGGAACATATTCTTCCGCCCAGGATTTGAGATCGCCAACACTAAGAAGATATGGTGTTAATATCAACTTAACTTTCTAAAAGCATTTTCACTATGAAATCATATATAAAACTATTTTTTGCAGTGCTGTCACTTGTAGTGCTGGGCAGCTGCGAGGATTATAACCAGTTGGTTAAAAATCCAAATCTACCAACAAGCGTTCCTCCTTCTTTAATTTTAACCGGAGTGCTTGAACACATGAACAATGAAAATGCATGGAGCGGAAAACAAGGGTCTATGAGTGCGGCACAATTCTATGTGAGTACGTATGACTATTACGGAACAAACAATTACGATCAGGCACCCTTCACGAAGACAACAAATAATTTTGAGTACACTACGGAGCTTCAGAATATTGTGCAGATGGATATTGAAGCAAAAAATGCTGGTAAGCCTGCATTAAATCCATACAGTGCTCTTGGAAAATTTGCACGTGCTTTTTATTTCAACCTGATGTCACAAAAGTTAGGTGATGTTCCCCTATCAGAGTCATTACTTGGTGAGGCGAATAAAACTCCTAAGTATGATACACAGAAAGAAGTTTATATTCAGATTTTGAAATGGCTGGATGAAGCGAACGCAGATCTTACTCAGTTAATTGCCAACAACGATGCTACATTAACCGGTGACATTTACCTGGGAAACAATTTAACGAAATGGCAAAAGGTTGTTAATTCTTATACACTGCGTGTACTCGTAAGTCTGAGTAAAAAGGAAAGTGATGCAGACCTGAATATCAAACAGAAATTTGCAGCCATTGTAAACGATCCTGCAAAATATCCGGTGTTGTCAGGCCTGAGTGATAATTTACAATATACCTTTAATGCGTCCTATAATCCATACCCTAAAAACCCAACAAGCTTAGGTCGTGATGGTACGCGTGAGAATGTAGGGTCAGCCTTTTTGGATGTTGCTACGGACCTTAATGATCCACGCACATTTGTAGCCGCAACGCCTGCACCTAAGCAAGTTGAAAATAAAATTGTTAAGATTATTTCAGGTGGCTCGACAACAGCTACGCTTACTACCAAACCAGCACATCCATTTGTTGGAGGAGAAACTATTGTGATTACAGGAGCGGAGGTTGCCGGTTACAATGTGACAGCAACTATTTTATCAGTTCCGACAGACAGCACCATAACCTATACGGTATCAGGCGGACTTGCTGACATTGCACGTAAACCGAAAGTTGATGGTAAAGATGTTGCTGTTGGTTCAGCAGGTAAAATGTTTACTGATTACACCGCTTACGTTGGTGCTCCTGCAGGTTTAAGCATGAGTGTTTTAGGTACGAATGCACAAGGAGGTCAATACTCTTATATCAACGCCCTTCGTTATTCATTCGACTTTGGTGGCTCTAAAGCTGAGCCTGCTATTATCATTGGTTATCCTGAATTATGTTTCAATATCGCTGAAGGAATTAACCGTGGCTGGACCACCGGCGATGCTGAAGAATGGTATAACAATGGTATTACAGCTTCCATGAATTTTCTGGGCATTACAGAAAACAGTTCAATAACCGTTGGAAATTTGAATGGAACAAAAACGTATGGCAACGTAACAGGAATTTCTATTTCAGCTTATTTAGCACAACCCAAAGTTCAGTACCAGGATGGTGCAGCAGGTCTTACTCAGATTCTACAACAGAAGTATCTAGCCTTCTGGCAGAACTCAAACTGGGAAGCATTCTTTACTCAGCGCAGAACAGGTGTCCCTGCGTTTTCTTCTGGTGTTGGTAATGGCAATGGAAACAAGATAGCCAGGCGTTGGCAATATCCACGTGCTGAAGCCGATGCCAATCAAACAAATTATAATGCGGCGGTCCAAAGTCAGTTTAGTGGTGTTGATGACTTGAACGGAACAATCTGGATTCTTCAATAATTTTTGCCAATAGCTTACATAACAATCCGGGTAACCCCCGGATTGTTTTTTTAAACCAAAGCCAACGCATCACCAACCACACTCCATATGAAAAAGACATTAACACTTATTTGTTTAGTGTTAGCACTGAGTGCAGCAGCACAACAAAAACAAAAATCAGAAAATGTAATTCTCATCACGCTTGATGGCTTTCGCTGGCAGGAAGTTTTTAATGGTGCTGACTCTTCTTTTATGAAGCAACAGCAGCATTTAAAAGATGAGAAGCTAAAAGAAAAATTCTGGAGAGATGACCTCCAGGAAAGAAGAAAAGCTTTGCTTCCTTTTTTCTGGAACAACGTTGCTACCAACGGCCAGTTATACGGCAACCGCGCGCTGGGCAGTAAAGTAAATGTTACAAACAACCAATGGTTCTCTTATCCTGGTTATAGTGAGTTACTCACAGGTAAAGCAGATAATGAGCGCATTAATACCAATGACAAGTTTTATAATCCCAACGTTAACGTTCTTGAATTTATCAACAGTCAGCCAGCGTTTAAAGGAAAAGTTGCTGCCTATACTTCGTGGGATGTTTTTCCCTACATCATCAATGATAAGCGCAATGGCGTTGTGGTAAGCGCCGGTTTAGTAGAGGCCAAAAGTGACAAGACCAATGATCGTGAAAAGATGATGAATCAATTGATGAATACGTTGCCTAATCCACTGGGTGATGTTCGTCTGGATGCATTTACTTTTTATTATGGCATGGAGTACATCAAAAGAAACAAACCCAGGGTGATGTATTTTGCTTTTGATGAGACGGACGACTTTGCGCATGCTGGAGAATACGCCGCATACCTGAACACAGCGCATCATACAGACGGTTTCATTGACGAGTTATGGACTTACTTGCAGAGCGATTCACAATACAAAAACAAAACAACACTCATCATCACATGCGATCATGGTCGTGGTGGCAATGCTGAAGAATGGAAACATCATGGCGACAAAATAACAGGAGCAGATCAAATCTGGTTTGCCGTTATCGGTCCGGATACGCCAGCCGCAGGCGAGATAAAAATTGATAGCCAGTTCTATCAGAACCAGATTGCTAAAACTATGGCCGCTGTTTTAGGATTAGATTACCAGGGTGAAGGTAAAATTGGTGAGAAGATTGCCAGCATGATTTCGGCTAAGTAAGACATTGCTTGATTTTTTAATAATTCAATTCTATTATTTGTCTATTGTTTAATTTATGAAAGGAGCGTCTGGCTCCTTTTTTTTTATGATCGTACTCGTACGATATTTTTCAGAACCGGACATTTCAAGTCGTCATACATCTAATGGTTGGACCCAGTTGCAGATTAAACATGGCACGTGTATTGGATTAAGGTTTTGTTTTAATAGATTACTGAACCAAAACTGTTTTATGCTCTACCATAATCTTCTTCTTGTTTACAGAAGTTTTCAACGATTCAGGAATACATTCTTTATTAACCTGATAGGTTTATCTTCCGGTCTTGCTTGCACTATTCTGATTTATTTATGGATAAGCGATGAAATTAATTTTGATAAATTCCATAAGAATGATCATCGTCTTTTCCAGGTCATGGAAAATGAACAAACCACTACTGGCATTAAAACGAATACCGGCACTCCTGACTTTTTAGCAAAGACATTGAAGGATGAAATGCCGGAGATTGAAATGGCTGATGTTGCTACACCTGCAGATTTTTTTCCTCCCTTCACACTATCTGATAGTAAGAAGCACGTGAAGGGAATGGGGAAGTTTGCTGGTGAAAACTTTTTTTCTATTTTCTCCTATAACCTTTTTCGCGGCAACGATCAACAAGTACTGAAGGATAAAAACGCCGTTGTATTATCTGAGCGATTAGCCAACAGTTTATTCGGAAGCACAGATGTCGTAGGGAAAACGGTGGAGTGGGAGATGATGGATATAAAACGAGAGGTTTTAATAACGGGTGTTTATCACAATGTGCCTGTAAATTCATCCGAGCAATTTGATTTTGTTTTGTCGTTTGAATCTTTCAAGGATATAATGAGAATGAGTAACGATGCAAACTGGAATCAATCGGGACCATTTGATACCTATGTTGTATTAAAAGATGCGATTAATGTAAGGCAATTAAATACCAAGTTGGCAGATCTTATTTCGATTAAAACTAATAATGCACAACATCGGTCTTTATTTGTAAGACCATATTCGGACAAATATCTCTATGCTGATTATGAAAACGGAGTGCAGTCAGGAGGAAGGATAGACTATGTATTACTTTTCTCCACACTGGCAATATTAATCCTGGTTATAGCCTGTATCAATTTTATGAATTTGTTTACAGCTAAAGTATCAAGGAGAGCAAAAGATGTTGGAATCAAAAAAGTGATCGGCGCTAAACGCAGCTCACTTGTCATACAATATTTCACGGAGTCTATGGTTATGGCATTCATTTCCCTCTTCATTGCCATCATTATTGTTAACCTTGCATTACCTCAGTTTAATGAAATTTCTGGTAAACAACTTGAATTGCATTTCAACATACAGGTTCTTGCCAGCATCGTTGGGTTGACTCTGTTAACAGGGTTGATTGCCGGCGTTTATCCTGCCTTTTATTTATCAGCATTTGATATAGCTGCTGTATTAAAAGGTCAGGTTACAACTTCTTTACGTGATGCGTGGGTGCGTAAGGGATTAGTAGTAGTTCAGTTTTCAATTACAATTATTCTGATTGTTACTGTTCTTGTTGTTCACAAGCAAATAGAATTCTTACAGACTCAAAGTATCGGCTATAACAAAGAAAATGT
>DATCRE010000700.1:0-14003 GCA_036569145.1 Cyclobacteriaceae bacterium | reverse complement strand
TACCATTACATATCCTGCTTCAACTGGAAGAAACTTCGACGAGATTCTTCGTGTAATTGATAGCTTGCAATTAACAGCTGGTTATAGCGTTGCCACACCTGCTAACTGGAAACATGGTGAAGATGTTATCATTACTGCTGCTGTTAAAGATGAAGATGTTCCAGCCAAATTCCCTAAAGGCCATAAGAAAATTAAACCTTACCTGAGAACCACGCCTCAGCCAAATTTATAATTGAAATAATGTTAAACGTTAATAGATAAAGTCCATTAACGTTTAGCATTATTAAAGTATGCTCTCTTCCACAACAAACTCATCTACTGCTCCTTCATTAAGGAAATTTTAATATTCCTCTTGCTTCTCTCCTCAATAATCTATAACGATTGCTAAACACCAACGGTGATGTTTAGCAGCATCACATCAGACTTAGTTATAAAAACTATATAGTTCCCTACAATAAAATAACACGTATTTGCGACCCTGTGTACTCAGAGGGTTTGTTCCCTGCTTTGTTTAAACAAATTGAAGAAAGTCGGTGAGTAGCCTTTATCAGAAGGTGCAGTGGCAAACTTATTTAATATTCAAAACGTAAAACGATAAATCAAATAGGGGTATTTATACAATAGATTGTCATACTTTAAAATTGATCACTTATGACCACCAACAGATTCACTTACATGACAGGCTCTAACTTATATTATTCGTATGAGCGCCACTTTCAACTTGCTGTGCATAATCTTGATGAGATAATTCGCGAGGAGCGAATACAAAAACGAATTAGAAAAAGTAAACATCGTGCTGCAAAAGCATAATGATTGTATAGCATTTTGTTATGCATATCTGTAACCAATCTGCAGAAATCTTCTTTCTGATTGGAACTCCTGCGCAGGATCAATAAATTTCTTTTACTTTGATGCTCTTTATTATTCGATCCCTATGCATATCCGTACAGCAGACATTGATGATTTCTCCAAGATCAAAACACTTTATAAAGAAGTAGCAAAACATCATGGTGGAATTGCCCGCCTTGAATATGAGATCACGGATGATTATGTGGAAAACTTCTTAAAGAAAAGCCTGGCCACAGGTTTGATTATTGTTGCTGAGAATCCGGAAGACCCTGAGCAATTGATAGCAGAAATTCATGCATACAAGTCTGGCATTAACGTTTTTAATCATGTGCTTGGTGATCTTACTCTTGTAGTGCATCCTGCCTTTCAAGGTAAAAAACTGGGCCGCACTATATTCACCATTTTTCTCGAAGAGATCGGAAGAAATCGACCTGACATCGGCAAAGTAGAATTAATAGCGCGTGAAAGTAATCTCAAAGCTATTGCTCTTTACGAATCACTTGGCTTTAGCATTGAAGGAAGACTTGAGATGAGAATTAAAACTCCCGAAGGTAATTATGAAGCCGATATACCCATGGGCTGGCAAAATCCAAATTTTGAATTTTAAAAAGACAAACTTGGCATAAGCAAAAATGAAAAAGGGAACTATTACTAGCTCCCTTTTTTGTTAAGTAACGCACAGAGTATACAGAGAAAAGACCCTCTCTCTAAAAACTCTGCAACCCCGTGCGTATGTCTTTATTCAACCTCGTTTGGTTGAAGTATCTGATTTGGAATCTGAACTTCGAAAGCAGTTCCAACTCCATAAGTTGATCTCATTACAATTGTACCGTTTAAACGTTCAACGGTATCTTTCACAATGTACAGGCCTAGTCCACTGCCTTGTGCCTGACTTGTTGCTCTGAAGAACATATCAAAAATCTTTTCACAATGCTCAGGCTCAATTCCTATTCCATTGTCTTCAAAGCGCAGTCCACAAAACTCATCATCAACAATGCCTGTGATCTTTATGTATTGATTCTCTTTTCTTGAGTCACTATACTTAATGGCATTTGAAAGAATGTTGGTAACCACTGTTTTTATTCTAACATTATCAGAATAAAACTCAACTTCTTCACTAACATCAATTTCAACAAAAACGTTTCTGACTTGATGTAAATTCTTAAGATGCTCAACCTCGTTTTGTATAATCTCAGCCAGGTTGATTTTATTCCGTTGAACGGAGAATTTTTCATTGCGGAAAAAATCTCCCATCTCATCAATAAAACTATCCATCTTAATCAAGCTCCTCCTGATCAAGCTAACATACAACTCTTGCTCTTCTATATTTCCTGTTTTCTCAGCTAAGTTTACTAACCCCAGCATAGAGGAAACCGGCGCTTTCAAATCATGTATTGTTTTATAAAGTACATGATCGAGTTGTTTGTTTTTTATAACCAGATTCTTCTCTCTGATCTTACGCTCTGTGATATCGAAGAGTCTGAAAACCCAACCGATTCCATTACGTAAAGTTAACACATTGACTTCAAAGTAAGACTTCTGCCCATAGATTTCCAATAGAATATCTTCTGAAAATCGTGGGGTATTGCTTAGAAGATAATTCCTCCATAGCGTTTTTTTATCTGTATGAAGAAAATCAAATACATTTTTTCCAAGAAGCACAAGAGAGTCTTTCTTGAATTTCCTTCGTGTTGCTGCAGATGCGTAGCGAATTTTAAATTCTCTATCCACCAGAAGTACGACATCATCCGAAGTGTCAACTATCTCATGAAAAATTCCTTCAGAACCAACTCCGCTGTTATTCATTTTTTCAACTCAACTTTCTCAACTACACAACACTTCCAACTCTCCAACGTTTGCGTTAAAACTTAAATAACAATAGCCATGCTACTAAGCTGTCCGGCAACTTTCAAATTAGAACTTGTTACACTGGCTTGATTCAGTTCAAACTTCAATTTACCATCTATGACCTTGAAGTTTATGCAGCTACCCTTTTGTCCCATGCCATTACCATCAGTTATAGTAAGCACAGACTTGCCAGCAATGCTGCTTTTTATTTCTTCGAAGCTTTTGTTCTTAGACTTCCCAACATAAACTACCTGACAATCTCCAGCCTCTGCAGGAGAAGCAAGTTTTTTAATGACATACTTCTTACTTCCTTTTGGCTTGCCATCGTACCAGGCTTTCAGGGTTGTAAATACATCATCATCGCCTATTACACCTACAACAAATTCTCCTGCCTCGCTTTCATTGGGCCATTGAATGTACTTAATAAAGTTGTAGAGCATAGCTGCATGAATTTCATGAGTTGGTCTCTCCTGAGCCGAAGCCTGGTTACCCAGAATAACTACAAAGAGCAAAAAAATGAACCTTTTCATAAGTTTAAAAAGTTGATATTAATGCTAATCTACAATTATTTAGGAAAAAAACCCCAGGGTCTCCCCTGAGGCCTTTTCAAACAACCCCATTAAATCAATATTGCCATCGACGTCAGCGCGCCTGCAACCTTCAAGTTTGAAGATTCTATCGCTTTCTGATTAAGTTCGAATTTCAGTTTGTTGTCTACCGTAGTAAAGTTGATGGCACTACCCTTAGCACCGAAGCCATCTCTGTCTGTTATAACCAGTGTACCTTTACCCTTTGTTTTACCTTTTATAGCTTCAAATTCACTACTTTTTGATCTATCAATGAATACTACATGGCAATCGGTCATTTCTGCTGCCGATTTGAAAGCTTTAATCACATAGGTTTGAGAACCTCTTGGTTTGCCACCATACCATGCCGTAAGAGTTTTGAATACCTCGCCATTTCCAACTACACCTATCACAAATTCACTACCAGAATTATCTGGCCATTGTACGTACCTGGTAAAGTTGAACATCATCATAGAGTAAACCTCATGTATAGGTCTATCCTGAGCAGAGGCGGTACTGCTCACAAAGAGAGCAACAACTGCCAGGGTTTTGGTAATTCTTTTCATTGGTTGGGCACTTTAGGTTGTTTAAATAATACAAAAATAGGCTTCCCCTTGTTGTTGAGAGAAGCCTAAAGAGATTACAATCCTTCTGATGTAAGATTTTTTCTTATTTATTTAATATATCGGAAATCATGTCCTGGTTTTAGCTGCAAAAGGAACTCGTAAATGAGATCGATAACGTTTTCGACATCTTCCTTATGCACAGTTTCCACAGTTGTGTGCATGTATTTTAAAGGTAAGGATATGAGCGCTGATGCTACTCCTTCAGAAGAATATGCAAATGAGTCTGTGTCCGTACCCGTTGAGCGTGATACTGCCTGACGCTGAAATGGAATTTTACGTTTCTGTGCAGTTTCAATTATCATTTTAAGAACATTGTTCTGAACAGCTGGGCCATAACATACTACCGGCCCCAAACCACATTTAAGATTGCCGCTCTCTTTTTTGTTATACATAGGCGACTGGGTATCGTGCGTCACATCTGTACAAATAGCTAAGTCCGGTTTAATTCTTCTGGAAATCATCTCGGCACCACGAAGACCTATTTCTTCCTGAACTGCATTAACAATGTAGAGGCCGTAAGGAAGTTTCTTTTTGTTCTCACTTAACCTACGGGCAACCTGGGCGATCATATAGCCACCCATGCGATTATCAAGCGCACGGCCTACAAGCCATTTCTTGTTCATTTCAATAAGTTCATCTTCAAAGGTGATAACACAGCCTGTGTGAACTCCCATGCTCTCAACTTCTTTTTTAGACTCAGCTCCAATATCAATGAAGATGTTTTTCAGACTTGGTGCTTCCTCGCGAGCTGCATCGCGAACATGTATAGCTGGCCATCCGAATACTCCTTTAACAATACCTTTATCGGTATGAATGTTAACTCGTTTTGATGGTGCTATCTGATGGTCTGATCCGCCATTACGACGAACATAGATGTATCCATCTTCGGTTATATAATTTACAAACCAGGAAATTTCATCAGCATGAGCTTCAATAACAACCTTATAAGTTGCTTTAGGATTAATCACACCTACAACTGTTCCATAAACATCAACTATATGTTCATTGATATAAGGCTTTATATAATCAAGCCAGATCTGTTGTCCTGAAGATTCGAAGCCTGTTGGTGATGCGTTGTTTAGATACTCATAGAGAAATTCTTTACTTTTCTTATCCATAAAATTTGTTTTAATACGACTTTTCGGGTGGCAAATTCCAAAAAGAAATTGTGATTTTAAAATAGCCTTGTGTTCAACACTGCAAGACTACAATGGTATGTTGCCATGTTTCTTTCGGGGCAATGATGTTGCTTTGTTCTTCAGCATATCAAATGCCCGAATAAGTTTTTCACGCGTCTGCTCCGGATAAATCACTTCATCTATATAACCACGATGCGCTGCTTTGTATGGGTTAGCAAATTTGCGCGTATATTCATCTACCTTCTCGTTAAGTTTGGCTTCGGGATTTTCAGCTTCTGCTATTTCTTTTCTGAAGATAATCTCGGCTGCTCCTTTAGCACCCATCACGGCGATCTCCGCGGTAGGCCATGCATAGTTAAGATCTGCACCGATATGTTTGGAGTTCATCACATCATAAGCACCACCATAAGCTTTTCGTGTGATTACTGTTACACGTGGTACGGTTGCCTCTGAAAATGCAAATAATAACTTGGCGCCATTTGTGATGATAGCATTCCATTCCTGATCAGTGCCTGGCAAGAAACCTGGTACATCTTCAAACACCAGCAGTGGAATATTGAAGCAATCACAGAACCTCACGAAGCGTGCACCCTTAATACTTGAGTTGATATCCAAAACACCGGCCATTGATGCAGGTTGATTACCAACAACTCCAATACTTCTGCCAGCAATGCGTGCAAAGCCAACGACAATGTTCTCTGCAAAGTTCTTATGTACTTCAAAGAAGCTTCCGTCATCTACAACGCCGTTAATGACTTCACGCATATCGTAAGGTTGATTGGGGCTTGCGGGAATAATATCATTTAACTTCGGACGACTCTCATCTCCACTGGATTCATACGCCACTATGGGTGCTTCATCTTCACAGTTTTGAGGCACATAACTCAGTATTTTTTTAATATTGGTGATACACTCCACTTCATTAGCACAGGCAAAATGTGTAACACCACTCTTGGTGCTGTGCGTGGTGGCACCACCAAGTTCTTCTGCTGTAACATTTTCTTGTGTAACGGTCTTCACCACGTTGGGGCCTGTTACGAACATGAAGGATGTATTCTCCACCATCAGTATAAAATCTGTCATTGCAGGAGAGTAAACAGCGCCACCGGCACATGGCCCCATAATAGCAGAGATCTGCGGCACAACACCTGATGCCATTACATTCCGGTAGAATATATCTGCGTATCCTCCTAAGGAAACAACGCCTTCCTGTATGCGGGCACCGCCAGAATCATTAAGACCAATAAGTGGCGCTCCGTTCTTCATAGCCAGATCCATAATCTTAACGATCTTCTCAGCATGAGTTTCAGATAATGATCCACCAAAAACGGTAAAGTCTTGTGAAAACACATAAACAAGTCGGCCATTTACAGTTCCGTAACCTGTTATCACACCATCACCCAGGTAATATTCTTTATCAAGACCAAAGTCTTTACTTCTATGCATCACAAACTTGCCCAGTTCTTCAAACGAACCTTCATCTAACAAAAGCAATACACGCTCCCGGGCAGATAATTTTCCCTTGGCATGTTGTTGTTCTATTCGCTTCTCTCCTCCTCCTAATAAAGCTTCCTGATTTTTGCGATCGAGCTCATCAAACTTCACTTGCAAGGCTGAGTCATTTAACTTTTGCTTGGCCATATTTTGAAATACTTAATTACGAATGGCAATGTACGATTATTTACGGTTTACGATTTATGATATACCGTTTGTAGGCTTCTGAATCTTAAATCCAAAATCGTAATTCATCAAGCTAAAATTGTATATTGACGGCGATTTTTTTTACGCCATGCCTAAACTCGCTATTATAGATATGGGAACAAATACCTTTCACCTCCTTGTGGCAGAGGCTGGTGAGTTAGGGTATAACATCACCATTCGCGAGCGACTGGCAGTGAAGATTGGTATGGGCGGTATAAACGAAGGCTACATCACTCCCGAAGGCATGCAACGTGCTCTTGTTGCCATGCAAAGCTTTCAGAATACAATTGAGCGTGAAGGTGTACAAAAGGTTTATGCCTTTGGCACCAGTGCACTGCGTAATGCACGTAATGGCGTTGAAGTAGCGGAGAAAATAAAATCCATCACAGGCATTGAAGTCAACATTATTTCTGGTGATGAAGAAGCTGAATACATCTACATGGGCGTTAAATCAGCTCTTGGACTGGGTGATGAAAAGTCCTTGGTGGTGGATATTGGTGGCGGTAGTGTAGAGTTTATTATTGGTAATAATGATCATATCTTCTGGAAGAAAAGTCTTGAGATTGGTGCACAACGTCTGTTAGAGAAATTCCATCAGCATGACCCCATTCTTCCTTCTGAGATAGTAGCGCTTGATAATTATTTCGAGCTTGAACTCGAACCTTTATTCAAGGCACTGCAACAATATCAACCTACCATATTGGTTGGTTCATCCGGCACTTTCGATACACTAAGCGACATCTTTTGTATTACACATGATATTCATAAAACTCCTGAAGAGATTGAGACACCGCTTTCGTTAGAGGGCTTCTACGAGATTTATCATGAATTGATTATAAAGGACCGGACACAACGTATGTTAATACCGGGTATGATTGAGATGCGTGTAGATATGATTGTAGTGGCGTGCTGCCTGGTACGTTATCTTTTCGAGAAGCATCACTTTAACCGCATCAGAGTTTCTACTTATTCACTAAAAGAAGGTGTGCTTAGTTCGCTTATTCAGCAACTGAAGATGACACACGTATAAATCAGAAAAAGTAAATACTATACAGTAGCGCCAGCCAGCAAATACAACACGGCCATGCGGATAGCTACACCATTCTCTACCTGTTCAAGAATTATCGAGTGTTGTGAATCTGCCACATCGCTGCTTAGTTCAACGCCCCTGTTAATGGGACCCGGATGCATGATGATAATAGGTTTCTTTAAACTATCCAGCAATTTCTTGTTGATGCCATAGTATAACGAATACTCACGCAAAGAAGGGAAATATTTAATCTGTTGACGTTCAAGTTGGATGCGCAATACGTTGGCAACATCGCACCACAATAGCGCCTTTCTTACATCAAACTCAACTTCAACACCCAGCTGGTTTATAAACTTAGGCAACAACGTTGGCGGACCGCATACCATCACTTTAGCACCAAGCTTCTTCAATGCAAAGATGTTTGATAAAGCTACGCGCGAATGAAGTATGTCACCGATGATGGCAATTTTCTTTCCGGCAACTCCACCCAGTTTTTCACGAATGGAGAAAGCATCAAGCAAGGCTTGTGTTGGATGTTCGTGTGTTCCATCGCCCGCATTTACAATGTTGGCACTGATATGCTTCGATAAGAAATGAGGTGCTCCCGGACTGGCATGACGCATCACCACCATGTCTACTTTCATAGCCAGAATATTGTTGACTGTATCGAGCAGAGTTTCGCCTTTCTTAACGGAACTGTTAGAGGCAGCAAAGTTTATAACATCGGCTGAGAGCCTGCGTTCAGCCAGCTCAAACGAAAGGCGTGTACGGGTAGAGTTCTCAAAAAAAATATTGGCAATGGTAATATCCCGTAAGGAAGGAACCTTCTTGATTGGGCGGTTAATGACGTCTTTAAAATTATCGGCGGTTTCAAAAATAAGTTCTATGTCTTCCTTCGTAATGTCTTTAATGCCGAGTAAATGTTTTTGACTGAGTTTAGACATAGCGTTTTTTAATCCTTATTCGTCAACCAGATTTTGTTTTGTTTATGACCTTGTGCCTGCAATTCTACCAAGACACGCTGCGAGGTAAGAGTGTTCACCACCTTGCCCACATAGTCAGCCGCGATAGGCAGGTCTCTGTTATATTTTCTATCGATCAACACCAGCAATTCAACTTTTGCCGGGCGGCCAAAAGCAATCATAGCATCAAGGGCGGCACGTATACTGCGGCCGGTAAAGAGCACATCGTCTACTAACACCACTTTCTTTCCTTCAATTACAAATGGTATTCGTGTTTCATTTCCTTTGGCTGGAATTTCACGACGGCGAAAATCATCGCGGTGAAAAGTAGCATCAAGGTATCCTAACGGGATAGTTTTGCGGGTAGACTTTTGAAGTTTCTCTAAAATAAGATCAGCCAGGTAAATACCTCGGGGCTGCATGCCAATGATAACGGTATCAGTAAAATCGCCGTGATTTTCAATTAATTCCTGGCAAAGACGGTTGACCGTAATATCTAATAGGTCTGAATCTAAGATGAGTTTCTTCTGCATATTGCCTCGGCAAATATACGCGGAAAATGCGGGAAACAAAGGATGGAAATAGTTCTGCCAAGAATTTTGTCTCAATCAAAAAACTTGCAAACTACAATCATATTGATCTTTGTTCATTTTCATGTATACTCCTAAAGGACTAGCAAAATCTTTGTAAGATTAACATGAAATTTGGTTTTAAATCTTTGCTTAAGCTATTGACCTTTGCCCCATTAATTATTTGCAAAAAACTTCTATGAATATTCCAAAGACCCTCTCTCTTCTTGCAGGTGTTTAAAGTCAATCATTTTCTAATCTGAAAAAGTCTATACCTTAAAACTTAAACTTTACCTTTGGCGGGCATTATTGTATTTCCAAATACGCAAAATTCATAACTGTTTCTGTTTCATTGTGATTCTTAAGAAAGTTGTCATTATTCTATTTTGCATTTATGCACAGATAAGTCTGGCACAGGAATACACCTATTTTAACTATTCCATACCAGAAAAGTTGCCCAGCACTGAATCGTACGATGTCTTTCAGGACAGCAAAGGTTTTTTATGGTTTGCTACTGACAACGGCGTTTCCAGGTTTGATGGAAAGGAAATGACTAATTTCAATATAAAGGATGGTTTAAGTGATCCGGTTGTTTTCAGTTTTTATGAGGATTACAAAGGAAGGATCTGGTTTAGAACTTTCTCCTGCCGCATATCCTATTATGAAAACGGCACCATTCACACGTATCGTTACAACTCTTTGATTGAGCAAAAAACATTGATGTCTTTTATTTTTTCATTATACTGTGATACGGATGATAAGATATGGTTAACCATGGACAAACATATTATCTCCATTGACAGTACAGGAACCATAGAAAGAATCAAATCAATTCCTGAATATGAATTTCAATACCTGAAGGTTGACCATCATGAACTAATGGCATATTATGGTCCAACCAATGATTTAAAATACATTAATATAGGGAGCGAGAGATTTCCATTACATTTATCAGATACAATCAGTAATAGTAGTGTTATTCGTAGTGTAACCTGGAATAATTTTCTTTACATCTCCATCAACAATGATATTTTTGAGTACAATGGCAAGGCCATAAGAAAAGTTCATACAGGTTCTTCAAATATCATTAGCCTTTACAAAGATTCAGACAATACCTTGTGGGTAGGATATATGAGCCATGGTGTAAAACGTTTTAATGATCGCACATTTTCATCACCTACGCAGTTAAATTTCTTATCGGAAAAATCTGTAACGAAAACACTTCAGGATCATGAGGGAGGATACTGGTTTTCAACGTTGGAGAATGGTATTTACCACGTTCCTAATATGGGTATTACAAATTATTCTCTACCCACGTCTGCCAAAATAACTAACGTTATTTCTATTGGCTCAAACTTTTTACTGGCTGACCTTACAGGAACGCTCACCGCTTTTAATCCTGAAACGAAAACAATTTTATGGAAGAAATCAATGGGCGCACCTATCATGAAGTTGTTTATAGATAGCCGTAGTAATCTCTGGGTGTCTACCACTACTGCTACATACATACTCGATGCTGACTTCCAACAAAAAAGAAGAATAGATAGAATCTGTCAGATCGATTTTTATGAAGATGCTGAAAAAAAAGTATGGTCTATCGGTAGCACCAAAATTGCAACCTTTAATGAGCATGGAGACTCTCTCTTTCACAGAGAACTCAGAACCTTTTGTCGCTCTATGTTGCTGAAAGACTCTTTACTGTATCTTACAACACGTCTTGAGTTACAGATCAGAAACTTATCAATGAAATCAATTCCTGTACCAGAGGGATTAAAGAAATTCAAAATTCTTAAATTATTTTCTATTAATGATTCATTGCTTTTTGCATCTGCCGCTGGAAGCGGATATTTAATTATTAAGCATAAAGCCTTTACCTTTAAAGAATACAATACCTCAACAACATTCATAGCCAATAACATTAATGCCAGCACCATCATTGATTCAGCCTTATGGCTGGCCACTGAAAAGGGAATTATTAAACTCATCACAAACTCCAGTTTTACAGAGAAACCAGTCTATAAATTCATTACAAAAAAAAGTGGATTGCCCGGCGAAAAAATAAACTTCCTTATCAGGAATAAAGACTTTTTATATGCCTTTTTTGATAAAAGACTTTCTGTATTGCCTTTAAATAAATTAAATTTTACCTATAGTGAACCCAGACTTTACATAAAGAAAATCACTGTCAACAATTCGATCTTAGATACTACCTCCACGGAAAGCCTTCAATATGACAAAAACACTATTGAAATCGCTTTTGGATTTATCGCATTCAATAATCAGGATATATCAATCCGCTATAAACTGCATCCAACATCAAACTGGATTTATACATCTGACAGAAATCTCTTGCTTGCATCGATGGCACCTGATGTCTATAATTTTAAACTGGAGTACTCTATTGATGGCAATCATTGGATATCCGGTATATCCTTCGGGTTTGAAATCAATCTTCCGTGGTGGGAGACGTGGTATTTCTATACGGCTGTCATGATTTTTCTTCTTTTAATTGTGTACATCTTCACTACACGCCGATTAGAACAATACCAGGAAAAAAACTATTACCTGAACGTTATCAACGAACATCAGCAAAAACTTATTCAGGCAGAAATTGAAACAATAGAACGAGAGCGCACTCGAATTGCTAAAGAGCTGCATGATGGGGTTGGAACGAATCTTACTGCTATAAAAATGCACGTTGGTCAGCTCTTGAAAAAACATAACGAACCTGTTGCTGCAGAAGTAGAGCAACAACTTCAACTTACCATTCGCGAAATAAAAGACATTATCTACGGTCTTACTCCCGCAGGACTTGAGCGCTACGGACTTTTTGAAGGATTGAGAGATTATACAGAAAGACTCAATAATACTATCCAAACAAAAATCAGCTTAAACGTGTTTGGCCCTGAACTTACTAAGGCTGATTTGAAACTTGTTGTTTTTCGTATTATCCAGGAGTTACTTTCAAATTCAATCAAGCACTCATCAGCCACGCATATAACGATTCATGTAAGTGTTTTTAACAACCTTTTAAATATCATTTATGAAGATGATGGTATTGGATTTTCAACTGATCAAATCAAACACGGATTAGGATTGAATAATATTGACTCTAGAATTCAATCTGTAGGTGGAAATCTCACTTTTGAATCTGGTGAATTCGGAGTCTCTTATACAATTGATATTCCTTTATCTTAAGCAAATGATAAAAACTATTCTCATTGACGATCATAAAATTTTCTGCGATGGCCTGGAGAAGGTGTTGAACGAAACCGGCCAGTTCACTGTAATTCAGAAATTTTACAATGGCAAAAATCTTCTTGAATATCTTGGTAAAGAACACCCCGACATGGTGCTTATGGATATTGAAATGCCCGGCTTCTCAGGCCTGGATGTTATTCCGAGAATCAGGCTACATAATCCGGAAATTAAAATTGTTATTCTCAGTATGCATGAAGAAAGTGTGTATTCAAAAGAAGCCTACAACCTGGGAGCGAATGCTTACTTAACGAAATCTGTAGAGAGTTCAATTCTGATTAATTCGTTACTAAATGTACAGGCTGGTGAAAAAATCTTTCCTGCCAATAGCACAACCATACAGAAGGATGAATCACCCTTGTCAGACCGTGAGGAAGAAGTGTTAAAACTAATCGCCAAAGGCCACACCAGTGAGCAGATTGCTGAGCATCTTAAAATTTCACATTTAACCATTAAAGCTCATCGGCGAAATATACTCCGAAAATTAAATGTCAGTAATTCGGCTGAGTTGATTAAGAAGGCTATGGCTATGGGATTGTTGTAAGCGAGTATCTCAACACATACCTGTACACACAATCTATGCAAGAGTGTTATCAACCACACTCAAACTTTTATTGTTGATTTATTTTAACGCATTCAAATCCTGCTCTATCTTCGAACCGGATTAAAGCAAATTAAAAGATGAAACAAGGATTACTGATCGATATGGACGGTGTGGTTTACGGTGGCGATACCATGATTCCCGGCGCTGATAAATTTATTAACGGACTTGTAAAGGATCAGATTCCGTTTATGTTCATGACTAACAACAGTCAACGTACCCGTTTAGAGGCCGTGCGTAAACTTGCCAAGCTCGGTATAGATGTAACCGTGGATCATATCTATACGAGTGCTATGGCTACAGGCAAATTTCTGTCAAGCCAAATACCTGGTGGAACTGCTTACGTTCTAGGCGAAGGTGGCCTGCTCACTAGTCTCCATGAAAATAATATTACATTGGTTGATAATGATCCTGACTTCGTAGTGCTGGGCGAAGGAAGAAATTTTACACTTGAAATGGTGCAACGCGCCGTCGACATGATTCTTGAAGGAGCCAAGTTTATTGCAACCAACAGAGATCCATCGCCAAAGAAAAAAGGCTGGAACAATTTAGGCATAGCTGCTACTACAGCTATGATTGAAGAAGCCACGGGTGTTAAAGCCTTTGTTGTTGGAAAACCCGGCCCCGTCATGATGCGCTCTGCACGCAAAGCCCTCGGCCTCGAAACTGCCGAGACAACGATCATTGGTGATACAATGGACACCGATATTCAAGGTGGTGTACAAATGGGCTACAAAACTATTCTTGTACTGAGCGGTATCACAAAAATAGAAATGCTAAAACGTTATGCCTTCAAGCCAGACATGGTTGTGAATTCTGTTGATGATATCAAGACTCCATTGCCTTGGTGGTAA
>DATCRE010000699.1:0-9210 GCA_036569145.1 Cyclobacteriaceae bacterium | reverse complement strand
CCGGACGTGGAGGTAATGGAATGTAAGTATCTACAGCTTCCATTAAATCGTCGATTGCTTTCACCCATTTAGCTTCGCCAGCGAGAGCGCCTGTTGCAGAACCCTGGATGATTGGTGTGTTATCACCGTCGAAACCGTAAGAAGTCAACAACTCGCGGATTTCCATTTCAACCAGTTCTAATAATTCAGGATCATCAACAAGGTCAACCTTGTTCATGAATACTACCATACGAGGTACACCTACCTGGCGTGCAAGCAGGATGTGTTCTTTTGTTTGCGGCATAGGACCGTCAGTAGCGGCAACAACAAGGATTGCTCCGTCCATCTGTGCGGCACCAGTGATCATATTTTTTACGTAGTCAGCGTGACCTGGACAGTCAACGTGAGCATAGTGACGAGTTGCTGTAGCATACTCAACGTGCGAAGTATTGATTGTAATACCGCGTTCTTTTTCTTCAGGTGCATTATCAATTGAAGAGAAATCTCTCATTGCAGCCAAACCTTTAGATGCAAGTACTTTTGTAATTGCAGCTGTAAGGGTAGTCTTACCGTGATCGACGTGACCAATAGTACCGATGTTTACGTGTGGTTTCGAACGGTCAAATGTTTCTTTTGCCATATTTGAAAATTCCAGTTAAAGTTTAAAGTGTATAGTTATTAATAAAATCAAGTTTCTTAATTCTACGTCTTCTTCTCTAAGAAGACTACACCCCAAACATAGTAAGCCTGTCGAATAAGGGTTATTCGTGAATTTCACTGTTGCATTTTGGTGTTCGCTAGGCACCTGCTGTCAGCTTATTCAAATTCCAATATTTCAAAAAAACCATTCCTCGTGTAGGTAGGTTAGTAACTCCGATGTTAATCAGGGTACAGAGCTGTTGAAGAGAATTGAACTCTCGACCTCTTCCTTACCAAGGAAGTGCTCTACCCCTGAGCTACAACAGCAATTTTTTGCCGTTAATAGTTATCTGTTAATAGTTAATCGAAATTACAATTAACCAGTAACGATTAACTTTTAACGATAAAATGAGCGGGAGACGAGGCTCGAACCCGCGACCTATAGCTTGGAAGGCTATCGCTCTACCAACTGAGCTACTCCCGCAATTCAATTCTTCGATTTCAGATTTCAAATCTCAGATTGGTTTAAAATCTGAAATTTGAAATTCAAAATCCGAAATTGATTAAGTGGGGAGAACAGGATTCGAACCTGTGAAGACATAAGTCAACAGATTTACAGTCTGTCCTCGTTGGCCGCTTGAGTATCTCCCCATAAAAACTTTAAAGAACGTCACCTAAAAATTAAGGCTCCTCCCCCTTTCATTCTCGGCCTTAAAAAGGGGAGTGCAAAATTATACGCTTTTGATCGTTTTCAAAACTCTTGTCAGATATTTTCGAATTATCTTTTAATAAAGTCTCAATCCGAAACGATATTCAGGCTATTAAGTCGGAAACTTGCTCAAATTAGTAAGTTTTCAAGATCAGACTTGAGAATGAGCGACGGTAAGACGGTTAGAATAATACCAAAACAAGCGTATTTTTAATCAGCTTTATAAAAACCAATTAGTAGTTTTAGTGCAGATAATTTCACAAAAAAAATGAACATCATGTTGATTGCTACGCTTTTCCCAATTCTTGCTTTGATATTTACTACTGTTCTGTTTGTCATGGTAGTTGGTATTCTTTTTTGGCTCACCAAATACTTAAAATTAAAAACAGAGGTTCTAAAACAGGAATTTGAGAAAAATAAACTGACTGGAAATTAATTGGCTGGTGCCATTGATAATGCAAAGGCCTCAGTTTCCTGAGGCCTCATTCTACATTGCATTGCAGTTACTCTACTTCGCAGGGGTTGGGGCTGAACCTCCTTTACCAGAACCAGAAATAGATTGACGCATGTCTGTATCAGCTTGTACATTTTGCATTTTGTAATAATCCATCACACCAAGATTGCCGTTGACAAATGCTGCTGCAATAGCTTTTGGAATTTCAGCTTCTGCTTGAATAACTGCTGCTCTGGCTTCCTGGGCTTTGGCCTTCATTTCCTGATCTAAGGCAACCGCCATTGCACGACGTTCTTCGGCTTTAGCTTCAGCAACTTTCAAGTCGGCTGTGGCTTGGTCTATTTGGAGTTTGGCTCCAATATTTGTTCCTACATCAACATCGGCGATATCAATAGAGAGAATTTCGAAAGCTGTACCAGCATCCAATCCTCTTGATAATACAAGTTTTGAAATTTTATCAGGACTCTCTAATACTTCTTTATGAGATTTGGCTGAACCAATAGATGAAACAATTCCTTCGCCAACGCGCGCCAGGATCGTATCTTCACCGGCACCGCCTACCAATTGTGATAAACTAGCGCGCACGGTAACACGGGCCACTGCTATTAGCTGAATACCATCTGCGGCAACACCAGCAACTTTTGGAGTCGTAATAACTTTAGGGTTAACTGAAATCTGCACTGCCTGAAACACATCGCGACCAGCAAGGTCAATAGCGGTGGCTTGTTTAAAGTCAAGCCTGATATTCGCTTTATCTGCAGAAATAAGTGCACGTATTACATTGGGAACATTACCTCCAGCCAGATAATGGGTTTCAAGTTCGCGAGTGGTTACCGCAAGACCTGCTTTAGTAGCTGTTATTAATGAGTTAACAATGATACCAGGCGGCACCTTGCGGATGCGCATACCAAAAAGTTCACCAATAGTAACTTTTACGTTGGCAAAAACAGCAGTAATCCAAAGGCCGACTGGAATGAAATACAGGAAGATGAAAAAGAAGACAACTCCCAGAAATACGAATAATAGTAACACTGCACTCATAAGATATATTAGTTAGTTTAAGGGTTCGACGAGAATATGGTTGGATGATATTTTTATAATGCGAATAGGTATACCACTCTGAACATAATTACCAAGGGTAGTCACCTCCACAGTTTTATCGCCAATCTCAGCTTTGCCAACTGGTCGAAGTACAGATATTGTTATTCCTTCGTCACCTTCCTTTAGTCCATCCGTTATGCCTTCATTTACTTTGCTTTGAATGGCGGTTTTAAGCGCAAACTGTTGCCAGGGCTTGGCTCTGAATACCCAGATAAAAATTATTGCTGACGATAGGGCTGTCCCGCCCATTACTCCCCAAAAAACACCTTGGTCAAAATAGCCGTATGCAAGCCACGCACCCATTAGCATAATACCAAAGCCAATAAAGCCAACTACAGTTGTACCTGGCACAAATATTACCTCTACTACTATCAGTATAAGTCCTATAATAAGGAGTGAGAGAACAATTAGCCATTCCATACGTGTTCAAAGCTACAATTATAATTTGGATCTGAGTTTGTCGGATTAAGAGATTGTTGATATACAAGTCAAATTAATTATCAAAAATAATTCTTCACTCCAAAATTTGTCCTTTGACCATCTACATACTTTTTTAATTTAAGAAGGTGTAAAATCATTTTCATTAAGTAAGGCTAATGAATGAAATGGAAGATCACTAAGTTTGAGTATCACTTTTTAACGCAGCAATAAATCCCCAATTTAAACATGCCTTGATTCTAATATGATTTCAATACCTGTTAAGAATCTTACTTTCAAAACGTGGCTTTTAATATTTGGCATCTGGACGTTGGCAGCCATAAGTCTTACTACCCAGCTTTACCTTAATTATAAGTCTACAAATCCAGACATTAGTTGGTTAATAATGTTACTTAAGCAACTTCCCGCATGGTATTTATGCGCATTACTTACACCTATAGTAATGTACTTCTACGATCGATATCCTCTGGATACAGTCTTCTGGAAAAAGAATTTAAGTTCGCAAATTCTACTGGCCTTTGTGGTCTTGTTTTTCTTTTCTCATTTACGATTATGGGCTACCAGCATTTTTCTGAATAGGGATATAAGTCAGCTTTCGTTTAACATGTATATAAATGCATACCTCTCACAAATGGCTTGGGACTTCGCCATTTATTCACTCATTACTGTTGCCATTTTCGCCGATAAATCTAATAGTAAACAAAAACAAAATGCTTTATATGCAGCAGAGATTGAGTTACGAAATAAAGAATTAATCAATCAACTTAATCTAGCGGAACTTGAAACATTAAAGTTACAGGTTAGTCCTCACTTCCTTTTTAATACATTAAACACTGTTAGCTCGTTGATCCGAGCACAGGAGAATAACAAAGCCATCCAAATGATCACACGGCTTGGTGACTTTCTTCGAACAACGTTGTATGGCAATCATAATATATTTATTTCACTAGCTGAGGAATTAAAGTTTGTCGACCTCTATCTTGACATTGAATCAATTCGGTTTAGCGATAGACTTAAAATTAAAAAAAACATTGCAACGGAAAGTCTGAATATTTATGTGCCTCATTTTATATTGCAACCCATTTTCGAAAATGCAATCAAACACGGACTGACCAAAATCAGTGAAGCACATATAATATCAATAGCAACTGCACTTGAACACGACAAACTTATTCTTAAAATCTATAACGAAGGGTCATTGTTGCCGCAAAACTGGAAGTTGAAAAATAGTACTGGTATTGGCTTGAAGAATGTTACTTCGCGATTACAAAAGATTTATGGAGATCGGAGTTCTTTCTCTATTTATAATCACTCTGATAAAAA
Source organism: Cyclobacteriaceae bacterium (assembly GCA_036569145.1). Classification (GTDB taxonomy): domain Bacteria; phylum Bacteroidota; class Bacteroidia; order Cytophagales; family Cyclobacteriaceae; genus DATCRE01. The sequence continues at coordinate 4,567 of DATCRE010000699.1, read as the reverse complement.
AGGTGTTGAAGTTTTAATGACCATCCCACTACATAGTCATGAATAAAATAACAACCATCGTTGCCGATGATGAACCTGCAGCGAGAGAATCTGTGAGAATATTGCTTTCACAAAAAGCTGATATAGAAATATTGGCGATTTGTAAAGATGGGAAGGAAACTGCCGAAGCTATTATAAACCTACGACCACATCTTGTTTTTCTCGATATACAAATGCCATGCATGGATGGCTTTGAAGTACTTGAAGCTATTGATTACATGCCTGCATTTGTATTTGTAACTGCATTTGATCAATATGCCATAAAAGCATTTGAGAAATCAGCCGTCGATTATTTATTGAAACCATACGACGATGAACGGTTCTATAAAAGTCTTGAAAAAGCTAAACAGGCAATACAAACTCAGAATGTGCAGACACAATTACAACGTGTCGAAAACTTGTTAACATCATTTCAAACCACATCACCAATTGCATATAAGAAAAAACTGATCTCTAAAAATAACGGACAGATTACCCTCGTACCTGTTGAGACTATTTTTAATATTGAAAGTGAAGGAAACTTTGTAAAGATTCACACACAGCAGGGAATAAAATTGGGTAATTACACCTTCAAGCAACTTGAGCAAATATTAGATCCATCCCAATTTGTTCGTATACATAAATCGAATATTGTGAATATTCATTGGATTGAAATGATGGAGTCACATTTCCATGGCGATTATATCATCACTCTAAAAAATGGTGTCAAACTCAAACTTAGCCGAAACTACAAAGAGTCGTTGGATCATATTATCAACAACGTATAGTTTACCATTTCTTCTTGCGGGATCTACGATCCATCTTATCAGAATTTTTGACCTGCTCGTCCTGTTCATCTCGGTACTCTTTTGAATTTCTTCTTTTTTGCAGGAAACCTTAAGTACTATGAAAAAAAACATTTCATTAATTCTTGTTTGTCTCGGCTTATTAAGTTGTTATAGTTACACCGCCACTAATTCTGATGAGGACACCAAAACACTCGGTGTCTTAAAATGGAAGTTCAAAACTAACGGTAGAATATATTCGTCTCCAACATTGGAAAATGGCATGATCTACATTGGCAGTGAAGATAAAAATCTATATGCCGTTGAAGCCTCAAGTGGCTCTATAAAATGGACCTTTACAACTGGCGGGGCGGTTCATTCAACACCATCAGTTTACAAAGATGTTGTCTACGTTGGTAGTTTTGATGGATACTATTATGCCATCGATACAAAAACCGGAAAAGAGAAGTGGAAATTTAAAACAGAAGGAGAAAAACATTATGGAGGTTTAGGGTATTGGGGTATGCAACCTTCTGATATGTTCATGGCAGATCCCTGGGATTATTTTCTTTCGTCTCCAATTGTTGATAAGAATGATGCTGACTTAACAGTTTATTTTGGAAGCAGTGATGGAAATTTATATGCTGTAAATGCAGTTGACGGGACTCTTAAATGGAATTACAAAACGCAAAATGTAATACACACTACCCCAGTGTTGAACAATGATTTAATTTATATCAGTAGTTGGGAATCACTTCATGCTATTGATATTAAAACCAAAAAAGAGAAATGGAATTTCCACACGGGTGATAATATCTATATGAGCGGCATACAATCAACAGTAGCTGTTGATGGAGGCAATGTTTATTTAGGAACTCGCGATGGAATGTTTTTTGCATTGAATGCCGAAACTGGTAGTACGGTTTGGTCCGACTCATTGAATAGTGCTTGGGTTATTGGTTCAGCCCGTGTTAAGAATGGACATGTTTACGTAGGAACATCAGATTCATTTTTGATGCTATCATTAAATGCTGCAACTGGTGCCGAAGAGTTCAGGTTTAAAGCGAATGGCTACGTGTTTGACAAGCCTTTTGTAACGGATAAGAAAATTTATTTTGGTGATTATACTGGCAAAATGTTTGGGATTGATATCTCGAAGGCAGGAAAACAATGGCGTGAGTTTGCCACCGAAGGCAGGAATGCAAATGCAGCACAGGTACTGAACAATGACTATCTTGATTTTCAATTCTTATTTAAAGACAAAGATCAATCACTCTATAGTTCAACTATGGAAGTGATGAACGAGTTTGATAAATTAGGACCTATCGTATCGTCACCTCTTGTTGATGGCAACATGATTTATTTTGGAAGCGCTGATGGAAATCTTTACGCATTAATGTTGAAATAAAATTTCCAATCACAATTATTTAAAAAATATGAAATCAATAACTCTCGCAGCTGTTATCTGGTTTATGGCAACACAATCTATTGCTCAGACCCGCTCTGATGCTGAGCAACGATTATTCTATTTTTAACAAAGTAGAGAAGTATCGCAAAATGAAAAATGTCGGCACTGTCTTGACAATAACAGGCAGTTCACTTTTCATTGCAGGCATTGTAACATTAGCCAACTCAAATATTTATTGTAACCACGGATGATGGTTATGGAAATACAAAAACATCAACAGAAGACCATCCAATAGCGGGAGCGTTAATCTGTGTCGGGGTGGTATAATAATGGGAGCCGGTATTCCCCTTTGGATAATTGGCTCAAAAAAGAAGAAAAAATATGAGTCAAAAAGCAAATGGACTTAAACTAGTTTATCGATTCTAAAATTTCCTGCAAGGAGACATTGGCTAATTATTAAAAGCCAATGTCTTAAATTTTATAAGGTGATAGTATTGATCTGATTAAAACAAATTTGACCAATATTTATCTTTTAAATTTAGAGCAATTGAAGTAGTCATTCCATTTATAATATCATTAACTTTATTAGCAATTAAAAATGATATGAATAGAATACTCCTTCTTGCACCTTTAGTATTGATGGTTCCATTTACGGGTTATTCCCAGATAATTGATGTTAAAAAAACAGCAGAGAATGCTGCTATCTATCGAACCAATCAAGCGATCAACACGGGTATCAATACAGGAATTAATGCGATCTTCAATGCTCCTGGAAAAATTTATAGAAAAATAAAGGAGAACAAACAACAAACGGGGAACAACTATCCAAATTATCCTACTCAGGGCGATCAGCCTATTAACAATAATACCAACTATGGTAATAATGCCGGAAATAATTACCCGGTCACTGTTCAGACCGTAAACATTAATACTATTTACGGAACAGACTTCACACCCGGAACTACAGTATACTGGTCTGAAGATTTCAACTCTGCTACTATCGGAAAGTTACCACCAAACTGGAAATGTAATGGTAATGGAGAAGTGCGTACTGTTAATAACAGCAGATGGTTTCAACTTTCGAGTGATGGATTCTTCTCTCCGGAATCGTTGAAAAATCTTCCGGAGAATTTTGGATTGGAGTGGGACGCTCTTGCCAATCCATCTGCAACACCTGATGCGCACTACATTATCTATCTATATTCATCTAACAATAAACAGGCGGACTTTACTGAAAGCAATTATCCAGGCAACTATGGCGTTTACTTCGCCCTAAATACAAATGCTGGCGAAATTGATTCAGAGTCTTTCGAGAATGGTAAAGGAAGCACATTGAATTTTCACATGGTAACTGATGCTCTAAAAGGCTCACTCTCTAACCAATTGCATATCGCTATACGTAAAGAGTCAACCAAGATCAGTCTTTACGTCAACGGCAATGAGGTATTCGGTTCTGCTATTGTCGCTCCTGCTCTTTTTGATACGCTAAAGTTCGGAGCATTTTATACTGGTAAAGATGATTTTATGCTTATCTCCAATTTAAAAGTTACTACATACTAGAAGTAAATCAACAATTAATCTTCTTCAGTTAACAGAAATCAATATTAGATTAAAGCAAAAAAGCCGCCTCAAATATTGAGACAGCTTCCTAAATCATATTTCGTAAATCCTAAATCGTAATTCCCTAATACGCTCTTGCAAACAGCACTTTTCTACCTGAAGGCTTACCAGAGTAAATACATTTTCCTTCCTCCTCTTTTGCATCTAGAGGAATGCATCGTATAGTTGCTTTCGTTTCATTTTTGATGGCCTCTTCAGTTTCCTGAGTTCCATCCCAGTGCGCCGAAACAAATCCGCCTTTTTCATCTAATATTTTCTTAAGCTCATCAAAAGTATCAGCTGGTGTAATCAGGTTGTTTCTAAAGGTGAGTGCTTTCTGATAAATACTATCCTGGATATTGTCAAGTAAAGCTGGAATAGCAATAGCTACGTCATCCATCTTCATCACCTGTTTTTCTTTTGTATCACGACGGGCAACTTCTACTGTTCCATTGTCAAGATCACGTGGACCTATAGCTATCCTAACAGGCACACCTTTCAACTCCCACTCAGCAAACTTAAAGCCTGGCTTGTATTGATCGCGGTTATCAAATTTCACAGAATAACCTTGCTTGCGCAAACTATCGGAAAGTTCATCTACTTTATTTGTGATGCGGGATAACTCTTCATCATTTCTGAAAATAGGAACGATGACAACATGGATAGGTGCTAACTTTGGTGGCAATACCAAACCATCATCATCAGAGTGTGCCATAATGAGAGCACCCATCAGGCGAGTGCTCACACCCCATGATGT
>DATCRE010000698.1:0-11333 GCA_036569145.1 Cyclobacteriaceae bacterium | reverse complement strand
TTCAGATTTCAAGTTTCAGATTGAGGCGTACGCCAAATCTGAAACTTGAAATTTTTAATTTGAGATTATCTCTCTCGTCTTTTCTTCTCCATCATAAACTCAAGATAAACCTGAAAGGCTTGTTGAATCATAGCATTATCCACTATCATTGGCTCTAAATGCTAATAATTGATTAAAAGCATCATTAAAAGATAATAATCACAATAAAACGTATCTTGAAAAGAGCAATATGCGAAAATTTCAAACAGAATATAAAGACTACAACTTTCAGGAAATTTATGATACCATAAAAACCTTCTATCCTATTGAAGAGCCTGATCGTTATACGACTGAAACCATTTCGTCATTTCCAGGCTTTATTGAAATGAGTCGATTGATGGAAGAGAACTTCATCAATCAAAAGAATTATCGCGAGCGTTGGTCTAAATTTAATAAGCACCTTAAAAAATCAATTAAGAAACCAATTCGCTCAACTTTTACGCTTTCAAATTGTAGTTATTATGGCGAAGTTGTGCTCGAAACTATTGAGAACAACGACTACTCAAGAAGCAAGAAGCTTCATTTTTTCATCAGCATACTAGGCCCGTACTTCTCAATCTATGGCATAGACAGTTCTTCTGTTAAGTTACCAGTACAAGAACATGGACAAGAATATCTTCAGTATGATGCCAATCATGCTGTAACTGTATCACCTGTCAGCGAATATCAAACATTATTTCTATCACTTGAGGATTCAATCCGAGAGTGGTTTCCCGGTTATTTATTCATACCCTATGAAATCGGTATGTCTACCTTAAAAGGGATTTCCATTGAAGATGAATACCAACCTACTCTTCACCCCAATACCATCTACGAAGGAATGTTTGGACACATAGCAACGCCTGCATGCGAGTCACGCGGAAACGCAAGCTATGGCATTGAGGATTGGAGGAAGCCCCTCACTGCTGAAGAGAAACGACTCGCTGATTTAATTTCTGAGCACATCATTACCTCATCATCTGCACAAGAGATAACACTTCATAAAGTATGGAAATTAAAGCACCACAACCTGCTTAAATCATTCCAGCAATCTCATAACTTATTTTTTGGAATAAGTCACTTTGATATCATCGATCTCACCGACTTGAATCGTGCCATTGTAATGGAGAAAAATTCAATAGCACCTGCCGAGTTAAACTATGAAATTGTCAATGACAGTATTGCATTTCCAACGAACATAACGTTGAAGATTATCAACCTTTCTGAAGATGTATTAAGTATCATGCTTCATGTTGATTTGCAATGGGAAGATAATAGTGTACGAGGAGATTTAGCGGAGATGGAGTTTGAGGTGATGAAAAAATTGGTGTGAGTTTAATTGTAATAAATACTTTTTGCGCCAGAGTCCCTAAAAAGGAGATTCACGCGAAAAGGAATTTCTAATAAGTCATTTCTGTCAAATGGCGATTTGAATTCAGTTTATATCACACAATTTTCGCTAATCTATCACCTCTATTTTATCTCTTTTAATCCAGCTTTCAGAATTTGATTTACAACATTAACATCCATTTTACCTTCCTTGCTTAATTTTTTTAATTCTTCTCTAACATCTACATCAATTCCTGAAGTTTTTGTGAGTGCTTCCATTTTTTTATCTAGCGATATTTCAGGGCGAACTCCAGTAATAAGAGCCAACTCATCCTTGTAAGCCATAAATGGTTCATAAAGTTTATGATATGCTCTACCTACCGCACCTGAGAATAAATGCAACGAAGGGTGATGTTTTGAGTCACCAGTCTTTAATATATGATTGTTAGCTATTCCTGGATATGGATCAATGTAATAAATATTTTTGATGCCTAATTGAAACGCTTTTTTAGAACAAAGTTCGCAGGGACTTGCAGTTGTAAAAAGATTTCCACCATGAAGAGCACTACCTCCATCTTTAGCAATTTGAAGCATCGCATTTTCTTCTGCATGTAATGATCTAGTGTGTACTTGATTTTCATTTCCTTCAAAGGAATTATATGCAGATTTAAAACAGAATGGACAATTTCTCCCGCCCAACTGGGCTTTTGTGTAACCCGTTTTATAAATTTTTATAAATTCCTCACGAAATATTTTTCCTTTTGAATTCTCCGATCGCCCTTGCCTTTCGTAATCACTATATGCAAAAACGTCAGAAGGGCCTGACTCCATTGTATAATCAAGAACATTTCTTTGCAAACATGAAACTGAACCTCGTGGTACATCATTCCAACCAACTGCCTTGATTGAAAAATTTTCCTCAGTTACTACAGCACCTACTTGTCTAGAAATACATCCAGAATTATATTTTGCATTGTATGCCACTTGCATACAACGTTCATACGCTGTTGGAGTAACAAGACCTGGATGACGAATTAAAGATGCATACTTTATAAGATATTCATCCAAATTTTTAAATCTGTTAACGTTATTCTTCAATTCTTCATCATCTATAGGATCTGTATTTAAATGAATATCACTTTTTTGTATGCAATTTTGTATATCTGGAGAAAAAAATTCACCCTTCTTAAAGTCATTTACTTCGTATTCATGATCATCCATGCTACCTATTTCATAAATCAAGTCATCTAAACCAGTATCTACAAGATTAGAAATCGAAGTACGAATATTAGTTAATCGATCTTCACTGTTTAAAGCAACCATATAAAAAGCAGAATATCTTTCTTTAAAGAATAATAGCTCCAAAGAGTTTTTAAGAGAATCTATTACTACATGTACTTCGCCTTGAATTAATTTAAGGCCTTTGATAAGTCTGTTGATCGCCTCACTTACAGTGTATATATTTGAAATATCATAACCAACATAATTCTTTTCAGGCAATTCGTCTTTAGAAATTGGCATCCCAAAAGCTCTTAAGTTATTAGCAATTCGATGCAAAAATTGAAGGCGATATAAAACATTTATTCCATTGAGAGCAGAATAAAATTCATTAGCCATTTCAATAAATCCATCGTTAAAGAAAATCTTTCCCAACTCTTTTAATTTCTTTGGAGCACTTAAATCACAATTAATTGGGCCTAGAGTAATTATTCTAGTGATTAAATGTTCATTTTTTATAAAAATTTTATCAACAATTTTTCCAACTTCAAGAGAGTGATCTTTAAATTTGAAATTGAGCTCAGTTAATATAGCCCGTTTACCATGACCAATAAGAAGTAATAAAACAACATCCTTATAGTTAATCACTATATGCCTTTTCCAATTGCTTGCCGCAAAATCATAACAGATTTTATACTTCCGTGAAAAATCAGTTTGTAGTGTAAATTCTTCTGGCTTTCTGATTCCTAATTCCTTAAACTCCTTAGAGAGACAAGACGCTGTTTTGGAACAGCCTGCTCCTGTTCTACCTGTCAATCCAATTACTGAAAAATTTTCACGCAATGAGTAGATTTTGTCCAAATTCATATTTGAGGGCTTTACATGATTTTAAACTAAAGCGCATCTTTTAGCATGCGCGACACTTGATGGAGTTCTGTTTATTTAGATTTCACTTCAAACATTTCTGGAAACTCTGGCATGTCATTCCATGTACGACCATGCAATTCTCTTCCGGTTTTCTTCTTATTTGTGCCTCCCCATTGTTTGAAGAAGAAAGCGACTTCGGCTTTTTCACATTGGTCCTGAATATCCAATACCCAATCGGGATTCATCAGTCTCGGTTTTCTACCACTTTCTCCTCCTACGATTACCCAATCAATTTTTTTAAGATTTAATTTTGGCAAAGGACCTATCAATGGTTCTAATGATAAAAATTTAGTCTTTGCTTTTGTTTTACTTAAAAGACTAATGCGATCTCTCACGCGCTCATCTTCAACACTAACCCCCATCCATATGTTGTGTGTCCATTTCAAAAGCTTGGCCTTATCATATTCTAATAATAAATCTGCCCGTTTAGTAAGTACTTGAAATACGTGTTGAGGATTTTCATTCATTACTTTGAATACTTTTTGAATAAATTCAATTGGTACCTTCTTATGAAATAAATCACTCATTGAGTTAACAAAGACTATTTTAGAATTTCGCCAAGTATAAGGTGTACTCAATTCATCTTCATGAATAGTTATTTTAAAATTATTTTTATACTTCTCAATATCCATTGCCTTCAGTCTTCTTGACATAATTTCTGCATAGCAAAATTTGCAACCAGAGGAAATCTTATCGCACCCTGTAGTTGGGTTCCATGTCATTTCTGTCCACTCAATCCTGGATTGTGCCATCTATTATTTTAGCTTTATATGAACTAATCTTTCATTGTTATCAATATAATATCCTTTAACAGGTTTATTATCAAGACTATTAACCTCTAATATTCCTTTCGATTTCAATTTATCAAGAACAATTTTGGTATGCTTTGGTAAATGTCTGTTACTAAGACCAAACTCAAATAATTCTATATTAGTTGTATTCGGATTCTCACGCAAATAGTTTTTTACCTTATCAAGGTAATTATCTGTTTCAACTACATGAAAGAAGCCAAGTTGTCCGGGGTTTTCATTAATGATAAAGCCTTTTCCATCAGCTTCATCTAATGACCACTTTGCCTCTAACATTTTCTGATAACCTTTTTTGTTGTTAGTAAAGAAAAACAGACAAAAGAAATTCCCTTTCTCTCTTTCAATAACAAATGTATCGGTATATCTGATTTGTAGGTACGATTTGAATTGAACGCTTAATGAGTCAATGAATTCAAGATTTGAGTTTGTATTTGGTTTTTGATCATCAAAGAGTGTCAATAAGAATTTTTCCAATGGTTTTCCTCCTGGAAAATTGTCCCCATCTGTCAATGCTTTATCTGCAAACCGATACATATGATAAATAGGTAAAAACAGAAGAACTTCCGTTTGACCATTCTGAAGAAGATTCCTAATTTCAACAGGATTAATATCCTTATAACCCCAAGGATCAATAAACAGAAGTGCTCTTTGACTTCTAGTTATTTTATTAAGCCTACCAATTACATCATTAATGATTGCAGAGTAAGGTATTTCTTTATATTCAATGTTAACATTATCTGGTACGTACTCCTTTCCAATTAATGATTTTATTCTGTCAATCTTCTTAATAGTTGGATCAATTTTAGATTGACCGAAGTCATTGAAGATTACATCTAGATTTGGGCATTTCTTGCCGTTAGAAAAATAATGATTTTTAATACACTCAATTCCTGCTAGTGCACTACCTTTCACATTGTTCTCATAAATACCTTCTCCTGCAAAAAGATCAAAAAGGAATATTTTGTCTATGAACTCAACTCGAGCAATAATATTTAAATAGATAGAAAGATATTTTGTATACAACTCAATCTTTGCTTTTGAGTGGTCCTCTAAACCTATTTCGTTTTTTGCTCCCATTATTGTGTCTCGATGCTTTTTATTCTGGTATCTTAATAGGCCAAGTATTATCCTGTTCTATATCCGACAACGCCATTCGAATATCACGAGAGGGTCAATCGAGATTTAGAAAACAGCTATCATTTCAGCTACTGCTACTTAATGATGGGTTAGTAAATATAAAAAAGGTTATTTTAAAAGACAATGGGCCTAAGAGGCGCTATCTCCAACATGGTAGATAAAAATACAGAGATATATCACTGAATACTCTCAACTGGCTTGAGCTATCAATGCGTTAAATCTGCACGTCTAATTTATTCAGATTGATGCGTCAAATTCCACTAGTCTACTTATTTTGAACTTCTTTATATAGCTTATCAACATCAATTTTAACTAAGCATCTCCGCCAGTAATCTTCAGCTATGTATTCAAGCCAGCTTTTAATGGACTTAGATTGAACATGATCCATTAACCATAGTAATACTCTTCGATCTGCTTCATCGAGTTTAAAAAATTCCAACTGCTCCTGTTCCATCGAGGTCTTTCTTACGTTTAATTGTGTGTAGGATTTTATTTATGACTTGAGATTAACTCAGACAACTGAGCATCTCTGCAATAATAGCAAATAAGATTGAGTGTTGGTATATCTACCAACACATTTTATTTGAATTTAAATCAGATTGCTCTGCAAGAGCATATGAAGTCAAAAGATAAAAAGAGGTTACAGAAATTCAGGGAGAATCTTATTCGATTAAGAGAAAGTAAAGGACTGAGCCAACGTGCCTTATCTTATTTATGCGACATAGACCACGCTAAAATAAGCAAACTGGAAAATGACGATAACACTAATTTAAATCTTACCACACTCTTTGAATTAGCCAAAGGCCTCGGCGTTCACCCAAAAGATTTAATCGATTATGACTTTGATTTTCTAAAAAGCTGAACTATTATTTGTTGAGTTTGGTAGCGTGAATAACGTAAGAAACGATAAGCTACTTAAAACATTCGGCCTCCACCTGAAAGCCATTCGCGAAAAGAAGGGCTTTAGTCAGGAAGCACTGGCTAACGAGGCAAACATACCCATCAGCCAAGTTGGAAGAATTGAAAGAGGTGAGGTGAACGCTACGCTTAGTACACTTGATGCCCTTGCCGGTGCCTTAAAGATTTCATTAAAAGAGTTAGTTAATTTTTGATTTTCAATCAACCATTAACATGACTCAAATTTCATAACTGGTGCAGAGGTATTTGGACGACGTTCGATCTGCCAATCTAAACACAAATCAGAATTCATTCATCCAATCGATGGCTTCTGATCTACTTTCAAAATAAGCAGTGGGTATTCGGTCAGTTGTCAGTTCTACTGTTTCTTTCACACACATGTCGGTGAAAACATCCTTGGGCAAAACAAAAGCTACTTGTGAATAACCAGCCTTTACAGCTCTTCCATACCAATCGGAAGAGATCCACTCCTGATCAGCCTCCAGCACCACACCCATGGCTACCGTGTCAAAAATTACTTTGCTAACATTAAAATACTGGAGAGCCTTAATCACCACATCCATGCCCTCTCTGAATTCTTGTGAGGTAGGTGGTAATCTCCATTCTGTAATTATGATTTTATTGGTTTTGTCATAATAGATTTTAAAAAAATCTTGTTCAAAATAAGTTTGCATGTTGACTATATTAATAGCCACGAAGGTGCACAATTGGCTTTTCTCTTTTAAAAAAACACAGCAGCAGAAAAGTGAACAATGTGGATTTGACTGACGAAAGGTGATTTTCTGCTAACTAAAGACTAAACGACTCATTCTTGGCGACGATTTGACCGATATCGGTCGGATATATTTCAATTCTGTTCACACCACCATACGCTATGATAGTAAAATCGAAGTTTTCTCCTCTGGCAAAATATTTGTTTTACAAAAGTTGAAATAATAACTATGTCGCGCATATACCTCGGAGAACTTGAAGAACTGGTACTGCTCATGGTGGCTCTTCTCAACGATGAAGCCTATGGCGTAACCATCACGAAAGAGCTTGAGACACAGGCCAATCGTGAGATAAGCATCAGTGCTGCGCATGCTGTACTCCATCGGCTGGAAGAAAAAGGATTTGTGAAATCAAAGATGGGTGGAGCATCTGATGAACGGGGCGGCCGAAGAAAAAGACTTTTCAAAATCACAGCCTACGGAAGACAAACGCTGGAAGATCTTCAAAACACACGCAATACAATCTGGAGCCTTATACCAAAACCATCAGCCTCATGAAACACGAATCGCCCCCACGCTGGTTTGATTCACTGCTCGACAAACTGGCTCCACCATCTTTAGCTGAAGAGATTAAAGGCGATCTCTACGAAATCTTCTGCGATGATCTTTCTAAAAAAGGAATCACACGCTCAAAACTTAATTATATTTTTAATGGTCTCGGTTTTCTTACCAAAAGTTTTTTCTGGAAGAAAAGACAATCATCTCATGTAAACAACACCATCATGCTGAACAGTTATTTTAAAATGGCACGCCGCAGTTTGCATGCCTACAGAAGCAACACGGTTATTAATATTTTAGGTTTAGTAATCGGCATCGCATCGGCGCTGGTAATTTTTTCAGTGATCCGCTACGAATTAAGTTTCGATTCATTTCATAGCAATGCTGATAAGATCTATCGTTTGGTGCGCGTGAGCGGCACCAACATGGCAATTCTTGAAAGTTCAGAATGTCGCACAGGTGTTTCATTTCCGGTGCCTAACGCGCTAAGGGAAGAGTCATCTAAACTCGCCAAAGTAACTTCAGTTTTATACAACGGCGACGCACTGATTGAAGTGCCCGATAAATCTGGCGCTATCATACGCAGGTTTCAGGAAAACAGCACAGCACTGGTTGAGCCGTCTTTCTTTTCCATTTTCGATTTCAAGAATACAAACTTCAAATGGTTTGAAGGAAACGCAAAGACTGCCTTAGAAAAACCTTTCTCGATTGTGCTTACTAAATCGGCAAGTGCAAAATATTTTCCAGATGGAAACCCCATGGGCATGACATTGAAAATTGACAAGCGATTTGATTGCACCGTGACAGGTATCATTGAAGACTTCCCCTCTAATTGCGATTTCCCCTTTACTGTTCTTGTTTCATACTCTACTCTGCCTGTTGTCAACAGTCGGATGATGACCGACTGGTATAGTGTTGATGATAGTAATTATACATTTGTTGTACCGGCCCCAGGCTTCACCGTTGACGAAGTGCAGAAGGATATCGCCAGGGTACATGCAAGTCATACACCAAAAGATCTTCATGAGTCACGTTATTACTTATTGCAATCGCTGAGTGACATGCATTTCGATCCGCGCTTCGGAACATTCAACGGCAGAACAATCACCAGACAAACATTGCTTGCGTTGGGTATCATTGCATTGTTTCTGTTACTCACCGGCAGCATCAACTATATTAACCTGGCAACAGCGCAATCAACCATGCGCTCGAAAGAAATAGGCTTACGCAAAGTGATGGGCAGCAATAGAAAAAATCTGATGATTCAATTTCTCACCGAAACATTCCTGGTAGTGCTGATGGCAGGTGTGTTCGCTCTTGGATTATCGGAGCTACTCTTGTTCCGCTTTCAGGCATTGCTTAACATCAAGCCTGAAACATTTTATTTTGCTGATCCTGTAGTGCTCATGGCATTATCGCTTATCATTATTTTTGTTACGCTCTTTGCTGGCATTTATCCATCACTGCTCATCTCGAAGTTTAATCCGGTTACAGCCTTGAAGAATCGATTCACTACCGAAACTGTTGGCGGCTTTAGTTTGCGAAAAGTTTTAGTAGTAGCACAGTTTACCATCACACAAATGCTGGTTATAGGAACTTTTGTGGTTATAGCTCAGATGAATTTTTTTCAAACTACAGAGATAGGATTTGTGCATGACGCTATCATTAACATAAGTGTACCTGAACGCAACCCGGTGAAACGCGAAACGATGAGTCAGCAACTGAAGTCGCAATCTTTCGTTTCTGATGTGAGCTTCAGTTTCTCACTTCCCGGTGGTGTAAACCGAAATCGCTCGTATCAGGATATAGCAAGGACTGATGCCAAGGCGAGAGAAGATATCAAAGTCTTTGAGTTCCACTCTATTGATCCTTCATTTCTCGACTTGTATAAAATTAAATTACTCGCCGGCAGAAATTTTACTCATCTTGATTCTGCGCCCTATATACTGATTAACAAATCGCTCATGAACAATCTTCAGTTAGGCTCACCTGAAGCTGCTATAGGTACTTCACTAATCAAGAATGAAGAGAAGTATATGGTGATTGGCGTGATCGATGATTTTTATTCCAACTCACTAAAGTCATCGGTTGATAACATCGGCATGGTTATGGATCCAAATGCTTTCCGTAAAGTGAGCATCAAACTTGCATTACACGATAATAGTTCTTTGCCCGACGCGATTGAACAAATCAGAAAAATATGGACTGCCACTTATCCTGATTATATTTTTGATTACCAGTTTCTCGATGAAAACATAAAAGCCTTTTATGAGCAGGAACAAAAGTATGCACAGCTCTTTCAATTGTTCTCATTCACCTTCTTATTGATTGGCTGCCTCGGACTTTTCGGATTAATCACCTTTGTAATAAACAGAAAAGGCAAAGAGATTGCCGTGCGAAAAGTGTTGGGCGCAAGTGTTTCAGGTTTGTTATTTATGTTTTCGAAAGAGTATGTTAAACTCATACTGATCTCGTTCGTGCTGGCCATGCCTGTAACATATTACGTGGTAAACAATTGGCTCAGTAATTTTTCACATCATATCGAGTTGAAGTGGTGGTTATTTGTCTCTCCGGGTTTTATTGTTTTGCTCATCGCTATTTCAGTAGTGTGTGCAAAATCGATTGGCGCCGCCAATAGAAATCCTGTTGATAGTTTGAAATGTGAATGAGCTATCGGGTTACATTAAAAATTGCATTTATCTGCGTCATGTTTGTCAGAATCTGGAACGATGTGCTCAACATTTGAATTTGTTTTAAAATTCCTGAGTCGAAATAGAAAAAATGATGCTGATCTTATACGCTAACTTAATCACACTTCATTCATCCATTCAATAGCGGCCATTCTGTTTTCAAAATAAGCGGTGGGTATCCGGTCGGATGTGCGCTTTACAGTTTCTTTTACAAACATGTCGGTGAAAGCATCTTTTGGTAAAACAAATGCCACTCGCGAATAGCCCACCTTCACAGCTCTTACATACCAGTCAGAAGATATCCATTCCTGGTCAGCATCCAGCAACACACCCAGAGCGACCGTGTCAAAGATCACTTTGCCGGTATTGAAATATTGGAGGGCTTCAACGACTACATTCATAGAATCTTTAAACTCTTGTGAAGTTGGCGGCGTTTTCCATTCTACAACTATAACCTCATTATTTTTATCACAGCTGATAACGAAAAAATCTTTTTCAAAATAGGTTTGCATATTGTCGGTTATTAGTAATGAACCGCGAAAGTGCATAATCGACTCTTTACTTTAAAAGAAACATGGACGACAAAAGAGTGAGCAATACGGCTAAAGCTATTTTCAATTAAAAATTCTCAGTGTGTCAATATTACACACTACTGAAAAATTTTAATTGACATTGCTTGTTGTAAGGTCTGATAAAAATCTTAATAGGTTTAATTTCATCGTTGAGCATAAAACTCTTTCCAAAATAAAAGGAATGAATTTTGGTACGAGTATCAGAAAAAATTATTCACTATGAATGACCAAAAAATGTTAACCTTTAGTTTTGTTACGAATAATAATATTCCAAACAGTTCTTTTCCTTTAGTGATTTACAAAAATGTATTTGCATCTCGGGGAGACTCGGGTGCGGAATGGTTGGAAACTCATTTTCAAAAATATGGGTGGAGTAATTCCTGGAGAAATGGCGTATTCCCCTATCACCATTATCACAGCATCACGCATGAGGTTATGGGTGTGTAT
>DATCRE010000697.1:0-2655 GCA_036569145.1 Cyclobacteriaceae bacterium | reverse complement strand
TTTGAACCAGACTCTGATAGTTTTGACTCTTTGCAGAAAAGTGTAAACCGGAATGAATTTAAAAACATAAAACTTTTTAAAACTGCGCTTGGTGCCGAGGCTGGTACTGCTGAACTTTTTAAAGTTTATGTTAATAATCCCGGAGCAAACAGAATACTCTCGCAGAAACCTGATAAAGAAACAAAATCTGAGATTGTTGAAATAGCAACATTAGATAGTTTTTATCAGAAAGAAATATTTAAAAAGATAGACCTGATAAAAATTGATGTTGAAGGATTTGAGCTGTTTGTTTTACGTGGTGCCAGACAGCTAATTGATAAATGGAAACCTATACTTTTTATTGAGCTGGCTGATGTAAATCTGAAACAGCAAAATTGCTCAGCGGTAGAAGTAATTGAATTTGTTGAAGGATTGGGTTACCATGTTCTGGATGCACAAACTATGTTGCCGATTGAGCGTAAAACAACGGAGTATTATACAGACATAGTTTGTTTTAGCGGAGATAAATAGAAAAGATTGAAAGACAGAATTGCGATATGGGTGCAGGGAGGAATTGGTGGAGGAGATTTCTCACAAGGTCAGCCGCCATTACCTGCTTTTGTTGAGGAATTGTCAAGTTTATATTCGGTTACAGTTTATTCAATCTTGCCGGCTAATGCTGACTTTTCTCCTAATGGATTTGAGTTTGTTTCAGTAAACAGGCGCATCAGGTCGTTGAAGATTCGCAGTGTGCTTATTTGTATGCTCTTTCTCTGGCATCATTTTAAAAAACGATATTCATTGCTTCATGCCATCTGGGTTTATCCCGCAGGTACAATTAGTGTTGTGTTTGGTAAGTTACTTGGCATTCCGAGTGTAGTTACGGTGCAAGGTGGTGAGGCAGCATCCGTTCCGTCGTTGAATTATGGACACATGCTGAATCCTTATTTGAAAAAAATTACTTTCTGGACATGTGAAAAAGCATCAGCTGTTACTTCGATTTCAAAATTTCTGATTTCAAAATTGCAAGAGAATGGTTTAACAAGAAAAAATATTCAGATCATTCCGTGGGGTCCGGACGTTACCATATTTAAACAGAGTGAAAAAACTAATGATGAATTACTTAAAATCATTCATGTTGCCAATCTCACAGAAGTTAAAGATCAGGTTACATTGCTGAAGAGCTTTGCGCTTATTGTAAAACAGATACCTTCGAAATTAAGAATTATTGGCAGCGGAAGTATGGAAGGAGAACTCAAGGCGTTAACAGAAACATTGGGGCTATCAGATCATGTTGAATTTCTTGGCGCTATACCACATAAACAAATATCCCAATATTATACGTGGGCCAATCTTATGATGCATTGTTCCCTACACGAAGGTCAATCTGTTGTTGTTGTGGAGGCTATGGCATGCGGTGTAGTTGTTTGTGGAACGCGTGTGGGAATTTTATATGACCTCGGTAATGATTATTTTGAAACGGTTGATGTGGGTGATTATGAAGCACTGAGTTCACGTGTAGTTGAACTTTGGAATAATAAAAATAAATATTCAACCCTGAAAAAAAAATCACATAGCTGGATTCAGCAACATGATTTTCGATGGACAATTAATCAGTATGCAGATTTGTATGCTAACTTAATAGCGAGCAGATAACAATATTAATAGTAACATCATGTTTGAATTATTTACCGGATATAAAAGATTTCCTTATCCTGTGCCGCTTAGGAGTAAGCTCACAAATGTCATCCGGTATATTTTTAAAATGCCGCTGTTAGAGAAATTTCTGATCAGTCAGTTAACCAATGGAAATAAAGAATGGTGGAAAAAATTTATTCCCCCTTTGTATTTCTATAGTCCCGGAAGTATCCGATATGTGGTGCGCGACAATATTCATTATCGGCTTGATGTCAGTACGTTTCTTGATCATGCGATATTCTTTTGCCAGATGAATGAAGATCCGGCACATCACAATCTTTTTAAAGTACTTAAACATGATTCTGTGGTTTTTGATATTGGTGCTAACGTTGGGTATTTAACCTTGAACTTTGCAAGAACCTGCTCTCACGGACACGTCTATTCATTTGAACCTGATACCCAAAATCGGGAAGCTTTGCTGACCAATATTAAGTTAAACACTTTTCAAAATATTAATACTTACAAAGTAGCATTGGGTTCGCAGAGAGGAAAAGCATCACTATATAAATATTACCCAGGAAATCCCGGTACGAATAGAATCCTTAACGAAAAACCAATAACAAAACATACCGTTGAGGAAGTTAATGTAATAACACTTGATAATTTTGTTGATGAAGAAAAAATATCGAAAGTGGATCTGATAAAAGTTGACGTTGAAGGATTTGAAAAATTTGTAATAGAAGGTGCAAGAAAAGTAATATCAAAATGGAAACCGGTTTTGTTTGTTGAGCTTGTTGAGTTCAATGTAAATCAGCAAGGTTATACATGTGCATCATTAGTTGAGTTTATTGAATCGTTTGGATATGAAGTGAAAGATGCAACAACGATGAGTGCAGTTGATAAATCAAAAAAGAATCATAATACCGATATCTTGTGTTTTCATAAGGACGCAGGTACTTCACCTTATTAATTATTTATGATTGACTCTGGCAAAGTCTCCAGGAAGAAGATTTCATTTTTAGGAGGTGGTGCATACAC
>DATCRE010000696.1:0-2636 GCA_036569145.1 Cyclobacteriaceae bacterium | reverse complement strand
GTTATTTTACGCCAGTTGTGGTAAGCCGTTTTTGATCGCTCAACTAAAGTGTCAACCGAAAATGCCGGATATAAAATACCAAGCTGATCTTGCGTATAGGGAGACTCCTCCTCACCAAGCCATTGCGAGGGATTTGTCTGTTGAAGTTCTTCAAATTTTTTACCTAGTAACTGGGCAAACTTATTCTTTGCATCTTCATCAGCACGTTCACCATACACGGCAGGCAAAGGTTGTTCAACAAAAGCTGCATAAAAAGTTCGTGCATGCAAAGCCTGAGTCGCCTGACTGATCAGGGACTGATGTTTCTCGAATAAGCTCATACTTTATTATTTAGGTTAATAAATTCACTTACTCCGATGATTCAAAGCGAATGACTACTTCGATCCGAACACCTTCTTCAACAAATCACTGGTTCGCGCTAACGGGTCCTGACGGATATTCTTCTCTTCTTTAGCAATCATTACAAACAAACCTTCAATAGCTCTGTCCGTTGCATAATCATCAAGATTAGGATCTACCTTCGTTACCAATGGAATTTTATTGTATTCCGATACCAGGTCTTTATAATAACGGGTAGCGTTTACTTTATTTAATGAGTTCTGGATAACAGGTTTAAACTTTTCTTTTAACTGTGGAGACGTTGTGCGTTTTAAAAATGATGTTGCAGCATTGTCTTCACCCTTTAAAATTGACACGGCATCCTGAAAGGTCATAGCTTTAATCGCTGAAATAAAAATCGGCTTCGCTTCTTTCGCTGCATCTTCAGCACCACGATTAAGTGTTAATACAAACTTATCAACTTCTTTACCCATACCCATTTTGCGAAGTCTTTCATCAACCTTTTTAACTTCAGGAGGAAATGGAATTTTGATTTCAGGGTTCTTATAATACCCATCAAGCTGTGAAACTAGATCAGAGCCTTTCGATATACCTTTTGTAAGAGCTTCTTTTAAGCCTTCTGCAATCTCGTCATTTGAAAGCGACTTCTCCCCACCAATAGCTTTCGAAGCTTTATTAATCAATTTATCAATTTGTGCCTGCGCAACAACTACCGACAAACAAAAGAAAGACACTAAAATAATAATACGGTTCATGCTCTGAATTTTAAGTTAAGTTATAGAAGATACGGCAAATTAGCACACTCTGTAATACATAACTCAAATTAGAGGCCAAGTGATGAAAAAATATATTTTAAAACCGATACAATATTTCCAACGCTAATGGCTGCGCCGCAAGTGGTACCAACAACATTACTAGATTCTTTTGATGAGAATTCAATACAACAAATAATATTTGCTAAAAGTAAAATCAATATCCGTTTAATGAAGAAGTGCAAATAAAGAAGCGCTTGACTAAACAGCATTAAAGTAAAATCGCCATACATTTGCCATCCGAACCCAAACGGTAAACATCCGTTGTAGCACTAAATTCATTAAGCATGCGCACCATTAAAGCAGAACTCTTAACTATAGGCGATGAAATTCTTTACGGCCAGATTGTAGACACCAACTCACAATGGATGAGTACTGAACTAAGTCTCGCTGGCATAAAAGTAATCAGGAAGACAAGCGTTGGAGATCAGGAAGATGAAATTCTAAATGCATTTGCCGAAGCTGAGAAACGAGCTGATATTGTTTTAATTACCGGAGGTCTTGGTCCTACCAGCGACGACATTACAAAACCTTGCCTGGCACGTTATTTCAACTGCGAAATAAAACTACATGAAGAAGCGCTTGCCGAGGTAACAGAGTTTTTCAAAAGTCGTGGCCGTGAACTGACTGATATAAATCGTCAGCAGGCTTATCTGCCAGTATGCTGTGAAAAAATTACAAACAGAATGGGAACCGCACCAGCCATGTGGTTTGAACGTAACGAAAAAGTATTCGTATCCATGCCCGGTGTACCCCATGAAATGAAGTGCATCATGTCCGAGATTGTACTTCCAAAACTCAGGCAAAATTTCAAACCACCGGTTATTCATCATCAGGTTATACGAACAACGGGCATAGGTGAATCTTTTCTTGCCGAGAAGATTGCTCCATGGGAAAATGCTTTACCATCGCATATAAAGCTGGCTTACCTGCCTGGGCTAAGTGAAGTTAAACTTCGTCTTACATCGCAAGGTGAAAATCTGCAAGCATTAAAATCAGAAACAGATAAATTGGTGGAGAGTCTTTTACCACTTGCAGGCGAATACGTCTATGGTTATGGTGAAGATCCACTTGAAGTGGTCATTGGCAATATTTTGCGAGAACGAAAGCTTACACTGTCCGTTGCCGAGAGTTGTACTGGCGGATATCTCTCTCATCTCATTACAAGCGTACCGGGCAGCTCCGATTATTTTTTAGGTAGCATCATTCCTTATTCTTATGATATCAAAATGCGTCAGTTGGGTGTTAAGCCAGAAACGCTTGAGCAATACGGAGCTGTTAGTGAACAAACTATCATAGAAATGGCAAGCCTTGTGCGCACCCGGTTCAACACTGATATTGGCGTAGCTACCAGTGGCATTGCCGGTCCCGGAGGTGCAACACCCGATAAACCTGTTGGCACAGTCTGGATAGCGTACTCCGATAAATATCAAACCGTTGCCCGCAAACTACAATTATCAAAAGACAGGCTGATTAACATCAAGC
>DATCRE010000695.1:0-10372 GCA_036569145.1 Cyclobacteriaceae bacterium | reverse complement strand
CGTTAATAATTCTGCCTTAGCTCGCATATTATAATTAACGTGATCATTGATTTGAATCGTAAATGTTCCGGCCGATGCTGCTCCTCCTACATTTATCATAAAGTAATAGAAGCTGCCTGGAGTCAAATCAATGCGTTGAATATCAGTATAAGCAATATCAAAAAGCCGATTCCCATTCTCATCATACATGAATATCTGTGGCTCATTTATAGTTCCTTTAGTACCACCATTTAAAATTCTAAAATCAACTTCACTTGTTGTAGCCTGAAATTTGAACCAAACATTACTAATGCCTATACCAGGTTCTTCATTAAATCCTTTACCAGTTGCTCCTACATTTGTATAGGCGCCGTCAGCGCTTGTCCAATTATTAAGATCTGTAAGAAGTTCAGCTTTTGCTCGCATGTTATAATTAACATGATCATTGATTTGAATCGTAAACGTTCCGGCCGAAGCAGATCCTCCTACATCTATCATAAAATAATAGAAACTGCCTGGGGTCAAATCAATGCGTTGAATATCAGTGTAGGCTATATTAGAGAACAAATTCCCATCTACGTCATACATGAATATCTGTGGCTCATTTATAGTTCCCTTGGTACCACCATTAAAAATTCTAAAATCAATTTCATTTGTCGTAGCCTGAAATTTGAACCAAACATTACTAATGCCAATATTAGGTTCTTCATTAAATCCGGTGCCCGTTGCATCAACATTGGTGTAAGCGGCATCACTACTTGACCAATTATTAAGATCAGTTAATAATTCTGCATACGCTCTGAAATCATAACCTGCACCATCATCAATATTCAATGTGAAGGTGCCAGGTGCTGTATCATCATCAATAGAAAAATAATACCACGCTCTTGGGGACAGAGAAGTATTTTGAATTGATGTGCCTGAATCCCCGCTGTCTTTAGCACAATTAAGCACATTCCCTGATGCATCATATAGTGCTATAACAGGTTGATTGATCGTTCCCTTTACCCCCCCCCTAAGCACATGAATATCAATCTTATTCGTAGTAGCTTGAAATTTAAACCAAACATTTTGGTTAACTAAACTTCCACATGAAGCTCTGGGGGTATCAAAAGTTGCACCTACGTTGGTATAGGCCGCATCACCACTGGACCAATTGTGAATATTCGTAAGCAACTCAGCTTTCTCCTTTAAATCAAACCCGATGGTATCTGTTACTTGAAGAGTAAAGGTGCCTGGAGCTGTATCATCATCAATAGAAAAATAATACATAGCACCCGGAGTTAATGCAGTATATTGGATATAAGAATAAATACTCCAAACATCAGTATAACACTTTAAAATATGACCGGATGCATCAAATAATGTCAGGACAGGACGATTAATAGTACCTTTTGTCCCATTAAAAAGTAATTTAATTTCAATCTCGTTTGTAGTAGCTTGAAATTTAAACCAAACATTTTGATTAGCTAAACTTCCACACGAAGCTCTAAGGTCATCAAAAGTTGCACCTGCGTTGGTGTAGGCCGCATCACTACTGGACCAATTGTGAATATTCGTAAGCAGCTCAGCTTTTTCTTTTAAATCAAACCCAATGGTATCTGTCACTTCAAGAGTAAAAGTACCTGGGGCTGTATCATCATCAACAGAAAAATAATACATAGCACCCGGAGTTAATGCAGTATATTGGATATAAGAATAAATACTCCAAACATCAGTATAACACTTTAAAATATGACCGGATGCATCAAACAATGTCAGGACAGGACGATTAATAGTACCTTTTATCCCATTAAAAAGTAATTTGATTTCAATCTCGTTTGTAGTGGCTTGAAATTTAAACCAAACGTTCCGGAGAGGATTATTTCCACATGATGCTATTGGCTGATCAAGTGTTGCGCCTACATTGCTGTACACTGCATCTGCACTTGACCAATCATGAATATTGGTAAGCAATTCAGCTTTTTCCATTAAATCAAACCCAATGGTATCTGTCACTTCAAGAGTAAAAGTACCTGGAGCTGTATCATCATCAACAGAAAAATAATACATAGCACCTAGAGTAAGAGAAGTATATTGAATGTAAGAATAAATACCCCAAGTATCATTATAACACTTTAAAACATTACCTGATGCGTCGAACAAAGTCAGAACTGGATGATTGATAGTACCCTTTGTTCCACCAAAAAGTAATTTGATTTGTATTTCATTCGTAGTGGCTTGAAATTTAAACCAAACATTTCGAAGGGGATTATTCCCGCATGGTGCAACTGGCTGATCAAGTGTTGCGCCTACATTGGTATAGGCTGCATCACTACTTGACCAATTGTGAATATTCGTTAATAATTCAGCTCCTGCTCTTGAATCAAAACCAGCCGTAGTAGCATTAGCCTCTGCCGTATATGCTGAACCAACCGTGCCCACTTTTGATTTTATCCTATAGTAATATATTGTTCCTGTTGCAAGACTGGCATCAGTATAAGTAATTGCATTAGCTGCCGCTGTACCTACGACACTAAAACCCGAACCTGATGTAAGTGATCGTTCAATATCATAACCTGTTTCTTTGCTTGAAGCATCTGTCCAGTTTAGCGTGATGGATGTGGCAGAAGCAGTAGTTGCTGTTAAACCTGTAGGCGCATTGGGCAATGTTGTAACGGTAGCCTCGGATGTATAAACTGAAGAACCACCTGCATTGGTTGATTGAATTCTATAAAAGTAATTTGTCCCTTCAGTTGCTGTGGCGTCTGTATAACTTGTAGCATTTGCTGCTGTAGTTGTTAATACACTGAAGCCCGTTCCTGTAGTAGTTGATCGTTCAACGCTAAAACCTGTTTCATCTGTCGATGCATCTGTCCAGTTTAAGGATACTGAGGTTGGAGCTGTGCTGGTTGCTGTTAACCCTGTAGGCACGGCGGGAGGCGCCGTAGCAATGGTCTGTACTTGTGTGGCTGTAAGCGCAGTATTATAGATTCGAACATCGTCAATTGAACCACTCCAGTAATCACTACTATTAACACCTCGACCAATGTAAGCCTTTGCTAATGTCAAACTCCAACTCATAGCCTGGGATGCCACCAGAGAGCCGTCAGCATAAAGTTTGGCCGTTGTTCCATCATACGTTAAACAGATATGGTGCCACACGCCTGTAGCCCAAAAACTTGTTACGGTTAAGTTACTGGCAAAGGCCCCTCCTATTAAAGACGTTCCGTTTTGCCCGATTACCATCGCTTTGGAAGTTGAATTGGTCCCGTAGGCAAAAATAGATCTCGAGCCCGAAACGCTATTTGTCATAGCCCAGGCACTGATAGTACGTGCCGCTGTACCAGAAGGAAATAGCGACGGATTACCCAAATCAACATATTGGCTGGTTCCATTAGTTACTAACGCATATCCACCTTCCTTGGCAGTTGTTGAAAATGTAGGGCTTCCCGTTAATGTTCCATTGATGGCATTGCTTGTGGCATCATTCGCATTGTTGTTCAGCAGCCACTTGCCGACCTGAGCCTGTGTTGAGATGGTGACGAGCAAAAGAGCCAGAACCAGTAGTTTATTTTTCATATAGATTTTGTATTGTACTTTCTTAATTTCTTATAATGTTGCTGTTAACTCTTCTATTTTGTTTCAATCTTCTTCTTACGCTTAGGCATGTATTCAAAACCAAAGCGAATGTTGTATTGTGTAGGATAAATATGTGCATGATTGGTTGAATAGACTCTGTACATGAATTGTACATTACCCAGTACTCGTGGTATAAATGAGAACTCCTTCTTAATACCAGCCATATAACCCCATGTCCATACCCGACGCTCTTCTCCCTGTGACTGAAATTTTGTTGAAGCAGCGACATTCATATCTTCTGCATCTAATCTAGCAGCGATTCCTTTGAAGATGATTACTTCTGTAAATGCTCTCGGACCAAAAACTCTCGTTTGATTATGGGATTGTGAATACTTGCCATAAAGTATTCGTTCATTCCAGCCTGTACCAACGGACCAGTATGTAGTTAACCGGTAACGCAATGACGGATTCAAATCAAACAGCCAGGCTTTGCCACCTCGTTGTATTTGCCAGGTTATACCTGGAACAAATTTTTCGTACGGCTTTAACCGCTTCCATGCATCACGTTTCTTTGACATGGTACTGGTGGCACTTAACACGGTACCGAGCTTTTTCTGATATCTCGAAACTTTATCAACAGATTCCTGAATTTGTTTTTGATATAAAGCCATATTCTGATCAACCAGTTTTCTGGCACGTGCCAAAGTCTGCTTTTTATATTCTGCCGGATTTTTATATGACTGTAAAGTGGCTTGCTGATCTTTTATAGCCTTCTCTTGTTTCTGCAATTCCGTAAACTCGTTCTTAACCGGAAGTTTATTAACAAGATCGTTTTGAACGTTCTTTGTTTTATCCAGGTCACCGTGTGCTAAATTCCGGGCGTCTTCAGTATAACCAGGCACTTTACCAGTGGCCACCGTTAATTCTGTTGTTCCTGTTTTCAATTTATTAAGTTCATCTACTTTACCGAGCGCACTCAGTTCAGGGGTTGCAGGAAGTTTTGTTTCTGAACCAAGCTTTTTTGTAAGGTCGGGTGAAGAGAGATTGCTGGTATTTAGAGACGATGTTGAATGTAGTGCTCCATTCAGATTGACGTTAGCATTCGGCATTTTCAAGTCTGGAGATATACCGTTCAGATTCATATTAGCTTTAGGTAGGGCAACATTGGTTGGAAGATTGCCTTTACCACCCGCTTCTTTGGAGAGCAAGCCGAGCTTATCATTTATAGCTTTTGTTGGAGAAGAGCCTAATTGTTCGATTTTCGATTGTTCCTTCCCTACTCCACTTTGAAGTTTTTGTAATGGGTTTATTGTTGAAATGCTATCTAGTTTTTTGCTATATTTTTCGTAAGGCAGATTTGCCTGTTTAAGACTATCAATCTTAGATGTTAATTTTGTTACCTGGAGTTTTGATTCATAATTGGCAACAACATTATGCAAGCTATCCATATAATGTTCTTTGCCTTTCAGTTTTGCCTCTATGG
Organism: Cyclobacteriaceae bacterium; assembly: GCA_036569145.1. Lineage (GTDB taxonomy): Bacteria > Bacteroidota > Bacteroidia > Cytophagales > Cyclobacteriaceae > DATCRE01. The sequence continues at coordinate 5,349 of DATCRE010000695.1, read as the reverse complement.
AATCAAGCTTGTGCGTTTCGTGCTGTTCCTTGCTGGTGAGTTTCTGAAGTGACAATTTATTCTTTACAGAATCAACAGCTGTGTTCAATACCTCAGAAGGGTTTTGAATTTTCTTTAATGCGTGATCTACTTTTAAAGAAGTTGTGTCAAGAATAGAGAGCGTCGGTTTTTTGTTTCGATTTTGAAGAGCATTGATGGAATCAAGTTTATGCTGAATAACTTCAGAACTATACTTATCACGACTTGCAGTTTTCTTGTTTGCTTTTGTAGTATCACTGAGATTTTCCTTATCCTGAGCAGCATTAAGAACTCTATCAATAATGTTGCTACTTTTAGATTTAATAGAATCAGTGCGTAAGGGTTCTTTAAGTTTTACATTTATTGCCTTGTTGACAACTGAGTCTACCCTATTTGAAATAGTCTGTGCATGAAGCTTAAATGCTGTGCATGAAATAATCAATATGATGACCAGATATTTCAAGTAGAGTAGAATCTTTTCTAAATAGTTACTTTTAAAATTTATCTTTTTCTGAATTCAATAGTATGGAGAATGTTTGTTTCCGGATCACGCTGGGTAAATTTTAGAACAGCATCATCCAGTTGAGAAATAGCGCCATTGTATAGTTCAAGATTAAATTTATTAGCTGGATTACCTTTTTCCGCTAAACCTGTTATGACAATGCTGTTCTGATTATTTGTAAACTTCCAGGTGCCTGTGAAATTAACAAGATCACTGCAACACTCGTCACTCGTGCACCCTGGTGATTCTGTAACCGTACCATGATCAAATTCAAAAGTGCCGTTGGCATAGAAGGTATAAGTATTATCTATTGAAATGGCATGTGTAGATAAACAGGTAGGATGATCTGTTTCCGGTGTTGTGGAGTAGATATACCATGACTTGCTACTTGCACTGGCAAGGAGCATAGTGCGATCATCAACTGATCCATCAATATTCGTATTGACATTAAACCACGCAATGGAACTTATCAAAAAAATTAATTTACTTATCATATCACTTCAAAATTAAAATCTATAACATACATAAGTTATTACGATCAGCCCGAGAACACGTTATGTGATGAAATAATGAACTTCATAATTTGGTGTTTTCATTTCTTACTTCTGCCTGTTTCCTAATTCATATTAACTAACCACAATCAATTACTATTACCTTCCTCCGCCTGTTCCGTTAGAGTCCCTTCCTACGTCAGGAGCCTCTGCGAAGACATTGCTTCATTTTTCCAAAATCTTTGTCTCACAGTACTCCATGCAGGTACATTATCTTTTACTGTTAGGTTTGTTATTGGCTCTCCAACTTTACATCCCGTCTTAGCGGTTAGCCCTCCGTTCTCGCAGAGTTTCCGCCTCGTGACTCTACGCCTTTTTTACTTATCGATCCACTTCGGCATTTATCTGTCTGCTCTTGCTTCCCATTCTGTGTGCTTCCGACAGAGTCCCCGAAATGGGAGACTCGGGCGAGACATAACGAGACCACAGCACGCCTAAGGTTGTTCACGATATTCGTTGTATTTATGAAATAGCTCAGCTTCTATTGCCGCCTTATCTACACTTAGATCATTAATTTTGTTAATAAAATTCTTTGACTTGATAAAGTCTATGAATTCCAAATCGAATGGATAGCAACTAGTTTTCTTTAAATAGTGAGCAAAATACATGGGCCACACCCAAACTCCGTCTGTACAATAACCATCAGGGCAGATTGGCTCATCACTGTCTAAATCATGCAAATATCTCATCCACCCAAAAACAAGAATACCTTTGTTTAAATATCTAACTATTTGGGAGATTAACTCTGAACTTAATTGTTGCGAGTCACTCATGAGTTTAAAAGGAATTGCTTCTTCTATTGGACTATGTTCCTTGATAAAACCTACGTATTTCATATTAATGTCTTAATACAGCTGTATTGTCGAACGTTCGCCATGCACCATCTTTCAACATTTGGTATCCGCCTCCCTCTGTGATTCTCACAACAGTAGTGGGTGCCATTACAGGAGACTTCAAATATCGTGAGAGTTGATATGCAGCTCCATCTAATGATGTTCCGGTTTCGCAAGAAATTAATCTCACTGGAGTACCCCTTACAAAACCTTGATCAAGCATTACTTTTGCAAGTTCTTTAGGTGCCATAAAAGTGCCGTTTACCTCAAATCCACTGATTAGCACTTCTCCTTCCAATTTTGTAGCACCATGTACCAATACTTGATGAATTCCTGGTTCAGCAACCATTCTTGACGCATTTGCTAATGTAACAGCGTCCGAGCCCAAAATTGTAACTCCCTCTGCTGTTGCCACATTTCCCATACCCCAAGTAAAGACCAAAAGGGCAGCTTGAAATTCAATATTTACGGGTTCGATGCCATCTTTGCCAGTTGCAACAACATCTGACCTTTGTTGACCAACTTTATTGAATATTTCTTCACTTAAATTACCATAAGTAGCTTCACCAGTCCAAGCATTTGTCACCCCCCATTCCTTGTAAAGATCAGAATAGGTCATACCCTTAAAATCCGAGTATGTAGTAATATTGGCCCATGCGCATCTCCATAATGCGCCCCAAAAAGTATACTTTCCATTGGGATCTGTGCCACTAACTGGATTATTCCCCATGCCTACATAGGGCGAGTAGAATTGACCTGCCGGATCTTTTGTGATCCACCTGCCTATGATGGGATCATATTCCCTTGCTTCGAAGTGATTCCATCCGGTTTCATCATCTTTCTCGGCAAACTTACCTTGATATCCATAACGGAAAGGTTGACGATCTATTTGTCTATCACCAATAGCTAAACCGTACGGATAATAATCTCCACCGGCTACAATATCAGACATGGTCTGCTTAATACGCAGATCATCAAAATAAACCGCCATGTTTTCATCGGTAAGGTTTGATACATACACATAAAGAAAACCACCCTTTTCAATATTGAGATTGAAAGAAAGTTTTTCATGCGGAAAGAGCAATGATCTATCCGATCTGATCTCCGCCAGGTCAGAGACCTGAATATTATTATGATCTACCAATTGACCGTACTTGTCATAAAGCAGGTAATTCAGAAAGGCGAGTGGCTCATTCACGTCCACTTTAGAAACGACAGGCACTATATAACTTAATGGCGTAACAGCTGGCGAAAAAAGTGTCGCTACGTCAGTTCCTGTAGTACTAAAACTAGTAGTGAGAAACCCAGCAGCACCATCAATAGGGTCATAACTGTCAGACTCATAATTTTCATACTTAACAAAAACTTCTGCCTCAATCACATCACCTGCTTCAACCGCCAGCATTTGGCCTACACCAATAGGATTGGTGCCTGCGATACCGTTATTAATCCTGCAAACTTTACCCGGAGGTGGTGTAGTGATATTTATTGTTTGATTGTCAACATTGATTATTGCAGGTGTATGGTTGATATAGGATGGAGCAGTAGAACCAGTCGGATTAATAAACTGATCAGTCTCATCATCACTTCGCTGATCTTCCATCGTGGCCAATGTTTCATTTTTGACCTGCTCACCAATGACAGCCCGCACATTGCCAAGATGATCTGTTAACTCATAAAATGAAAAACCGGTTTCAGCTTTATACAAACCAATTCGTTCACTACCATAAATGGGTATTTCGGTAGGCACAGGGCCTTTGCCTGCCAGTTGGTCTTCATAGGTACCCACAACATTCCCAGAAACATCTCGCACATACCACGTTATCAAGCCCGGGCTGCCACTATCGGTATAATTTGTTTTGCTTAACCTGAAGCCTTTATCATCATAAAGATAGGTTACAATAGGAAGTGTATGATCCAGATCCGCGTAAACTCCTGTCACTTTGCCCGTAATATCATACGTGATATAGCTCGATTTATCATCTTTCGTCTCGGTAGTCATTTGACCAAGATCATTATATTGATATGTGCGGAAGGTCTGTTCACCATTGGTAACGCTTTGCAGTTTATTTGAATTAGCCGCATAGTTATACGTTAGGTCATAATTAAATCCGGCAATTGACTGCAACCTGTTACTATTGCGTTGAAGAAAATTGATATTACCATTGGCATCATAACCAGCCTTTCCATTGATAGTCGGTACTCCTTCATGGTAAGGACTGAACGGGTCGATCAATAGTCCATTTGCTGTTACTGTACCCCATTCAGCTTTTGCAAACTGATTACGCTCATCATAAGAATAGGCATAAGCGTATTGTGTGCTACTATTAATAGGACTGTGCCAACGCATAGCTTTAACAAGACCAGTGTGCTGATCAGCATAATCTGATGACATGGCAACATTATCAACTGTTCCATTGGCAGCAACATAGTCGTTTGTATAGTAATCGAGCGTCATACCAAAAACATCCGATCTGAAAGTGCTGTTTTCCGCACCGTCAGCCCCAGGGTCCTTTGCAGGATCAGCGCCATTAATACTTTTTAGTGCACCATCAGCTGTATACAGATAGTCAATTCCCTGCAGGTTGTTGACCAGCTCAACACGCTTTAAAGGGCCATGTAAATAGTATTGATAGGTAGCCTGCAGTTCCAGAGGACCTTTGTCCAGAATATATCCATAATCATCATAGGTTACATCTTTGTTAACTAACTTTCCCTTATCACTATACGTCAGCAAATCATGCGTAGTGTAGACTTTATGTAAGCGGCCATCAAGATCGTATTCATAAAAGTGAGAGAATTGTTCAGTTAAGGCTTTATCATCTTTCACAACACCCTTCTGATAAGCTACTTCCTGTACTTGTCCGGTTGGTCCATAACGATAGTCTATTGTTTTAAAGCCTGCATCTTTTATATATTGCACAAGCCATTCCAAGCGCCCGTTTTCATCATAACTATACCACGATTTAATGATATTATCTTTCATCGTCCATGATACAGCACCTTGTACAAAATGTTGTATTCTATCTGCGGGTAAAGCAGGAATGCTATTGGTGTTTACTAATGCATCGGGTTCATCATAAAAGGAAAATAACTGATCACGCTTTGTACCCTGACCCTGTAATTGTTCCGTATCGACAATTAGCCCACCACCATCGCTGATGCTTTCAAGTAATTCCTTAGTGATGGTTGAGAATGAATGAGCTGCATTTAGCACAACATATTCCCCCGACTCAATAGGCCTGCCCGATTTATCATAATTAGTATAGGAAAAACATTCAGGATGCGTATTTGTAGACTTACGCTGCTCTTCATTTTGAGAGAACCTGATCTTGCCGTCCTTCCGATAAAGATATTGTGTCTTGCCTCCGTCCTTTTCAATCATTTCACGAAGAAGGCCTTTCGCATTATAGCTGTACGTGGTTTTATCAATCAAAGTATAGTC
>DATCRE010000694.1:0-3512 GCA_036569145.1 Cyclobacteriaceae bacterium | reverse complement strand
TTGCGCTATTATAAAAAGCTAACTTTTGAAGAGATGTCTTCACGAATGAAAATGGATATTCCGTCTGTTCGAAATATATTGTCTAAAGCTATTCAGAGTTTACGATTACAGATGGGCGATCAGATTAAAAATATCTTTAACATCATTATCTGTATTGCTCTCTATAAAAGTTTTTAAAATCTTATTTAAGCAATTGTACCCAACCCTTGCAGGTTGTTGTCTCCTTTATCGTTGCCTTGTAGTAATAAACACCTGCACTTAAGCCTGAACCAAACCATGTATTCTTATAATTCTCATCGAGATAAACTCTCCTTCCCCACCTGTTATAGATTTCAAGATTAACCTGACCAGGCGATTCAATTGTAAATACATCATTTCCATGATTATCATCATCTTGTATAACAATGTTTGGGATTTTAACTGTTATTACATTAACGCTTTTGTTATACTGGTAAGAGCAATAATCATTGCTGGCGTTTAGAACTACAGAATAAGTACCATCTGCCGGATAGTTATGTTCAAAATCTTTTTCTGTCGTGATAGTTCCATCACCTAGATTCCATGAATAGTTATACTTATCTTTTGAAGCATAATGGAACAATGTTGTAGGTCTGTTCCAGCAGTCGTAACGCTGGCTTATATTGATTGTGTATTTCGGGCCCTTTATAACATTTACGTTTACTGTATCTTGTATCTCACAGCCTACATTATTTGCTGCTGTAAGATAATATAATGTTGAATCTGGTGGAGATACAGTCGTAGCTGGCACCTGAGCGATTACCGTTTTGTTTACATCTGACCACGTATAGTTTACACCTCCAGTGGCTGACAACTCATAGCTGCTACCGGCACAGATTGTTCCATCATCTACTACTTTTATATTATTTTCAAATACAGAAACATTAATGGAAGCTACATCAGTGCCTTCACATGTTTCATTGTTGTAAGCTGTTAACGTAACATGGTAAACACCTTCTTGTGTATAGGTATGTGTGATGGAGCTTTTATCAATTTTCTGAACGGTTGTGCCATCACCTAAATCCCAAACGTAATACTTGGCGCCGTTGCTCAGGTTTTGAAAAACAATAGAAGCCGGATAACATACCGTATCAAGTCCGGGATGATCGAGCGCAACAGAGTTAGTCTGAAGTGTTGCACGTAATGTTTCGAGATCGAATTTGAATACAGCATTATTACAGCCTGCACCATTTCTTGCAGCATTTGTAGCATGACCATCTGCTGCATTTACAGAGGGAAAATCAGAGTAACCGCCACAGCCAGCACAAACAGCATGGTATACAATTCCTCTTTTATCAAATCTGCTTGTGCCTCCATCAACGTGTGTTACTGATGAATTGCCTCCTAAGAAAGTACCATATAAAAATGCTGAAGCATCGGCATCAAGCACCATAAGATAAAAATCATTTCCTGAAGTTTGCTTCTGATACGCGTCTGCCGAAACAGTAAGTCCATAAGTATCGCCACCAACAAAATTACGGGTTATGCGAACTATCTGTGGCCCTTGTCTATAGGCAATCGTTGTTGTGTTTAACGCTCCACCCCAGCCTGCCACGAAAATTTTGTTACAGTCATTTACAAGAAATGCTGTTGGTGATATGTTCGGAGTCCGGCCTCCCGAGCCAAACACGGTTGATAAAAGGGAAGTATGCAAATCGTGTGAGAGCTTGTGAATAAAATGGCCGCCATCGCTCTGCGAAAAAACACTTCCTGTTACAGGATAGCTTCCTTGTGTCTGACCAAGTACATAAATTTCCTGTTGGGTATTGATGTCTACAAAGTAAACCTGATCGTATGATGTTGTGCCAAGGTACGTAGCGTTAAGTATGTTTTGTCCGTCTGTTGAAAGTTGGGCAACCCATCCATCTATATCTGTGCTCTTGGTTATCTTATATCCATTTACGCCTTCAAAATTAGTACTGGTTGTTCCGCCTGCAACAAAAATGGTGTTAGCGCTGTCAAGCTTTATGGAGTACGCAGCGTCCGTTGCACTACCCCCCAGGTATCGGCTCCAGATCACCGATGATAAATCGGATTTAAGTTTTACAACAACAGCATCGTGTGTTCCGCCATGAAACGTTACAATCCTGCCGGGAAAATTTGTTGATGTAGTATTGGAAGCAATATAAATATTGTCATCCTTATCGGTAATAATATCGCCACGAAACTGATCACCATAATTTTTACACAACGGACTCTCCACCCTGTTGTTCGTATCGAACTGACCGGATACGAAATTGATTCCATCGTTGCTGGTTCCACCTAAATATGTTGAACCCGTTAACTTGCGGCCATCCGCACTTAGCTTTGCTATGAACAAATCAGATCCGTTATTGTAAGGCTCTTCATCAAAAGGCTCAAAAGCAGTTCCACCTGCCAACGCCGAACCGTTGGTTACCGGAAAATTTTTAGAACTCGTAACACCCATCACCAGCAGTTCACCAGTGTGATTGACAACCAGGCTTTGTGGTGTTTCGACTGCACTACCTCCGAGATACGTGGCATAAATTAATTTTTGTCCTGATGAATCAAATTTCATAATACCAATATCCCACGTACCGCCTCGAAAAGAAGTCTGATAAGAACCTACACTTACAGGATAACCCGTGCCTAATACGATACCTCCTGAATATGCATTTCCATAATCATCATACGTTGCTGTATAACCCCAGTTGTCTGCTGTCGATCCAGAATAGGCAGAGAAAATGATGAGTGGGTCGATGACAAGTGTAAGTGTAGTATCGGGTCGTTCTTTAAAATTAAAAGTCACTTTATTTCCTTTCAACTTATATGTGCAGGCTACTTCTTTCTGCGTTTTACCATTGGATTGATAAGCATACGGTTTCATTTCTGTTAATTCACCCAACGTTGTTTTCAGATGGAGATTTCCATCTTTCAATTTAAGGCTATCAAGACCATTGTAAAGCATCTCGATGTTTTTGAGATGATGACTGCCAGCTGCAACAATTAAATCATACTTGACTGTTGAACCTTTTGCATAGAGTTTAAGATCAACGCCATCGTACAGGTTATGCAACACAATGGTTTCAAACGCTCTTGCACCCTGTGCCCACGATGTGGGATCATTGCCAATAAAATAATTATAAACCGTACTTGAAGCCGAAATACCTTCAGCCGAAATAGTTGTGCGTGCATTTACGAATTTCACTTCGAATGCATGAGCCTGCTGAACTGTATCTCGTTGCATGAAGTCTTCTTTTGTAAAAACACTTCCTGAAGAGATCTCACGATGCGTATGTGCTGTTGTATAAAATGAATAGAGTAAGCGGGCAGATTCAACATAAAGTTTTCCACCGGGAATCTCAGCGGCATAAAGTACCTGCGTTGGCCATTGACCTTTGTTTTCAATAAATCCTGTTACTGGCGCAGACTTTACTGCAATTGAACAATAAGTAAAAATCATACTCAAACCAAACGAGTATGCTGACGCTCTAAAATTACACAGCCCCATAAATCAATAAATTGATCAACAC
>DATCRE010000693.1:0-3155 GCA_036569145.1 Cyclobacteriaceae bacterium | reverse complement strand
TCATCGCGCAATAAAGCTTTTAACTCCTGACCTGTGAAGCGTGCAGTAATGTTGGTGCCTGACCAGTAAAGTGTAACGGAGTCTCCCTCGTGTTTAACGCGACCTGTAATGCGAATGAACTCACTCTGGGGAGTAACGGTTTTTGTTGCAGGCTCTTGTTTTGTACAAGCCCAAATCAGAACGATGAAGATGAACGATATTATTTTACGCATTTAAAAAGATATGTTTGTTAGATAAGTAATTACTTTGTTTGCAATGATTTTAAAATTTCAATTTTTAATTTATCACTAATAAAATTGCACTTTCCACGCTCTTGACCATGCACTATCGGGTAATAATTTCTCAATGCCTTCTTTTGAAATGAGCTGTTGATTATGATTAACACTATCTGCTATTCCACACCACGGTTCGATGCAAACAAAGTCAGCATCTTTGGCACCCCAGATACCCATGAAAGGAAATCCTTCGAAGCCGAAATCCAAACCATGCGAATGCGTCTTTGACTTCAATGAAATCTTGTCCGATTTCAAATGCTTAAACACCAACGCATCGTTATAAAACAAGGGCTTGTTAAGATTGATCACGTTAGTATGATCTAACAACTTCTCTGATTCGGTTTTTATAAGTCCTTCTTTGCTGATGGGCCATCGTCCTGCTGTTTCTTCACTATTAAATTCAAGATAATGATCTTCGTATGCAGAACCACGCACTAACGGTACTGCAAAAGCCGGATGAGCGCCAATTGAAAAATACATTTCTTCCTTTCCTGTATTCCGAACATCATATTGCAGTTGAAGCGTATCTTTCTTTAACGTGTAGATAAGACGAAGTTCAAAATGGAAAGGATATTTCTCCAGCGTCGTATCTGAACTTTTTAAAAGAAATGAAATGCTATCAGTGTTTTGCTTCTCAACCTCAAAAACATGATCACGTGCAAAGCCATGTCGCGGAAGTGAATATTTTTTATCTTTATAGATATAAGTATCTTCTTTCAACGTTCCGACAATTGGAAACAACACTGGCGAGGTCTTTCCCCACACAGCCGAATCTCCAGACCACATATACTGCAGGTGATTTTGCTTATGGATTACACTGGCAAGCTCCGCTCCTTTTGGTTTGATTTCAACAATCAAATACTCGTTTTCAATTTTACAATTCATCGGGATTTCTATTCTGAAACGAAAGTATAAAATTGAATTGAACCATCAATCACAATCAGTAGGAAAGAAATCAGACTTTCTTCTCGTTGCTGTGGATGAACGACTTAGGGATGCTAAAAGATTATTATCTTGTCGGGTCGATACAACTTATTACGCATGAAACCAACGCTCATCACGCTTCTCATCATTCTGAATATTGCTACGCAAGCTCAGACTACGATAGAAAATCTTCCCAATCAAAAACTCATCAACGGAAGCTATGTTTCTAATCCTGACCAGATACTGAGCCATGAGGCTGTTATGCAGATTGATACGCTGCTAAAATCTGTTGAAACAAAAACCAGTGTGCAGGTGGCTGTTGTTGCTGTTGAATCCATTGGCGATGCTGATGTGTTTGACTTCGCGCAACAACTTTTTAAAACGTGGGGCATTGGTGCGAAAGATAAAGACAACGGATTGCTTTTATTATTGGTAAAAGGTAATCATACTGTTCGCTTTCATACGGGCTTTGGATTAGAAGGTGTGCTACCTGATGTTGTCTGTAAACGCATTCAACGAGATTTCATGGTGCCTGAATTTAAGAATGGAAATTATGATGCTGGTGTATTGGCCGGCTTAAAAGAAGTTTCAAAAATCGTAACCGATCCTAACTATGCAACAGAACTAAAAAGTGAAGATGCAAGTGGGAGTGGCTGGACAGGCTTTTTAATTCTCCTGGGAATTTTTGTAGCTCCTGTTTTTCTCATCATCTATTTTATTAAAGCCAGTAACGGAAGTTTTGCTGATTCGAAAAAACCTAAACACACACTATATCCAGAAATGCGTTTGAACCGCTTGACATGGCTCGTGGAATTCATTGGTATACCCGTTATTATTTTATGCCTCTTTGGGTTTAGCAACGCTGATAATCCAGAAGGATTCAGCATCATTGTGCTCTACCTGTATTTTATGGGAACATTGTTTCATCGGTTGATCAGAATGAAATACGTCATCAATCGCTTGCTTAAAACAGAATCATACTATGAGATTGTAGAGTTTATTCGCAAGAGTCAATGGTACTGGTTCTTCATGGGACTTTTATTTCCTTTTCCATTTTTCATTTATTTCTTCTACCATCTTGCACGAAAGAAAATTTATCGCAACCATTCAAGATCATGCAAGGCATGTGGTGGCCAGATGCAAAAGCTAAGTGAAAAACTTGAAGACGAGTTCTTATCAGAATCACAACAATTGGAAGAGAAACTTAAATCCATTGATTATGATGTATGGAAATGTGAAGCATGCGCTAAAACAGAACAATGGATTTACGCTAATCGTTTTTCAAAATATAAAGAATGTCCGTATTGTAAAACGTATGCGTTCTATTCATCAGGTCATCGCACAATTGAAAGTGCAACGTATCATTCCAGTGGCATAGGTGAAGAGACGCATACCTGCAAGTATTGCGCTCGCACCAAAACATCTACTTATACCATTGCGCAGTTAGTAGCAAGCACCAGCAGCAGTAGTTCCGGGAGTGATAGCAGTTCATCGAGTGGCGGTAGCTGGGGTGGTGGAGATTCTGGTGGCGGTGGTGCGAGCAGCAGTTGGTAATAATAAAATTAATACTCTGAAAATTGCCGTTTAAGCGTTATATTCAACTTACACTTTTTATAAACCTGACATCCAATTTAAATATGTACAAGTCTTTAATACTCGTTCTGGTCTGTATACTATCGGTTTCTTCCTGTAAGATCGTTGATGCTTACAAGCAATCACCTGAGCTGACACCGCTTGAACAAGGTTTTAAAACATGCGCTACGATTGGCTATTGTGCATCGATTGCCAGCAGTGCTTTCAACAATCAACCGTTGCCAAGTAATGTTGATGTTACATTCGACTCAAGTCCAAAAACTGGTTATACTTCATCCGGCGTAGTGCATATAACAGTAAACTCAACAACACCACTCCCATTCAACAGCAACATCGGTGACATATACATTGCAGGCTTGTGGG
>DATCRE010000692.1:0-2412 GCA_036569145.1 Cyclobacteriaceae bacterium | reverse complement strand
CTTCATCTCAACCATTAATCGTATCAATGAGATTTGAACTACAGGATCTTTTTGTATTGACAGCGATGCAATCAATGCTTTTCGAACTGACTCTTGTTGATGAAATTTACCCAACGCATCAAGCGCCGCCAATCTTACATTAGTATTGGGATCTGTATTCATGGCTTTAATCAATGCGTTGATAATCTCATCATCAGCCTTCTCCATGTTATACGCTACCGTAACACCCTGCAACCGCTGACTTGCCGATTGCTTGTCTTTCATCATAGCCATCAGTGTACTCTTGGTAGAATTCAGTTCATCACGTATCGCCTGAAGCTCTGCCTGGCGAGCTTGCTCTTTGCTTACCCAGAAACCAATGCCTCCCCCTACAATCAAAAGAGTAATAGCAGCAGCAACTTTGTAAAGGGTAGAACTCATAAATACCTGTTTGCCTTTTTGTGATGATTCAAGTTCGTCCAATAAGGCATGCTCAAAATTCAATTTAAGTTTTGATGATGGCTCTGCCCGTGACGACATATCTATAGAATTCATCACTTCTTTAAGTTGCTCAAACTGCAGACGACACTCTTCATTGGTTTGCAATTCATGCTCAACCATTATTTTATCTTTATCGCTTAAGCTTCCATCTATATAATCGATGATTAAGCTTTGTAGTTTTTCATTTTCCATAACTCAGTTCTGTTTCTCGAGTTCAAAATAATGTTCTCGCAACCTGGCAATAGCCCGGTGAACCTTCACTTTAATATTGGCTTCCGTTGTATTCATGATCACGGCTACCTGCTCATACTTCAGGTGTTGAAATCGCGTTAGCACTAATAGCTCACGTTGTTCTTCTGGCAGCAAGGCCATTGACTTTTGTAAAAGCACTTCACGTTCATGCTGCTCATGGCTTTCATCTTCATCAACGATATAGTCACCAACCTTTTCAACATCAACAAAATCATTCACTTTGTTTTTATGTTTCTGGTAGTGATCAGAAAAAACATTTCTAGCTACCTGGTAAAGCCACGATTGAAACCGAAGACCACTTTTATAGCTGGCTTTGTATTTAATGATTCTCAAAAAAACATTTTGGGTTAAGTCTTCAGCCATGTCGCGGTTCATTGTCATTCGCACCAGGAAATTGAAAATAGCTTTATTGTAGCGCTCAAAAAGCACAGTTAACTTCAGAAGATCGCCGTTTTTTACGGCCTCCATAATTTCTTCGTCTGTCATTCAGTTTATGCTATTGTCAATTTCGGATTAGTTACCGGGTGATGGTAAAAGGGTTACAGTAATAGTTTCTATATTTTTAAAATAAGGGATTTAAGACTCCGAAACCAGATTTCAGCATGTTAAAAATCTACCAGGCTCAAATCATGAATTTCAGGGCTAACATGGATACAAGATATATTAGGCAGGAAACAGAAAAAGCCATCCTCAACAGATGGCTTTTCTCGTGCCGAAGGCGGGACTCGAACCCGCACAGCTCGCGCCACACGCCTCTGAAACGTGCGTGTCTACCAGTTTCACCACTTCGGCATGGCTCTTTAATAAGAATAGTTATCTGCTAATGGTTAAAACTTGAAACTATTAACGGATAACTATTACTGAATGGTGCCCAGGACTGGATTCGAACCAGCACACCGGTTAAAGCACTACCCCCTCAAAGTAGCGTGTCTACCAATTTCACCACCTGGGCAAGAACAAACCTTGATCTCTGGAGATCAGGGGCGACAAAAGTAACAAGCTTTACAGATTTAACAAATAATAGAAAGCTTCTGATTATTCAAATTCCTCTAAAAGAACTGATTTATATATACCACAGAGCCAGCGAGGGGAATTGAACCCCTGACCTGCTGATTACGAAATAGAAAGGACACATTGATAAACAGGAAGTTAATCACTTTCGCTCACATTAGACTTACATCCATCAATAGAAAGGAGTATGAAATCTGTCTACACGTTTAGAGTATTCTTAATTATTTGATTTGCGGCCTCCCAAAAAAAGAGCTACTAAACCAGTCAACCCCAATCCTCCAAATATTGAACCGGATACCTCGTGATCAAACATAATCGCAGTTAATCCACCTCCAGCAACAAAAATTGAAATTAAAAAAGCAAATAACTGCCCTCTCCTTTTCAGTTTAAATTCATTCTCAATTATTTTGTTGTCTCTAGTATGCGAATAGTTCTGTTCTTTTTGGGCCATCTCCACAATTGAGGATGGCAAAGTTGGATCAACATCTTTATATTGTGTTAGGGAATCTGGACTTGGAAGTGGCCCGATATGAGTGTTACTTATTCTAATTGAAAGTCTTCCCTTAACGGCATTTATTATGTCATTCTTTTTTTGATTGGATAAACCATCAAAAATTTTAGGAGACTTTTCTTTAAGGAGTTTCTCAATCTCTGCATTAGGAATATTTT
>DATCRE010000690.1:0-5984 GCA_036569145.1 Cyclobacteriaceae bacterium | reverse complement strand
GGTAGCGGCCTCTTTCGAGCAACAGTAAAGAATGGTACATGGCAGCTCAAACAATTCAAGCATAATGAAAGTGACAACACAACGCTGGTAAATGATTTTATTAATTCGATCTATGAAGATCATGCTGGCAGCATGTGGATTGGTACAGAAGGAGGATTGGTTTTATTCGACAGACGTACAGAGAAATTTTCATTGAGTATACCTGAAGATGGACTTACCAACAATGTAATAGTAAGTATGCTGGAAGATGATGATGGTAAGTTATGGCTAGCGCATTGGAATGGTCTTTCAGTTTTTGATCCTACAGGTAAAAGAAACATTGTTAACTACAACCAGCATGATCGCATCCAGGGAGGTTTTTATTATAACAATGTCTGTTTTAAAAATGATGATGGACTTTTGTTTTTCGGTGGCTCAAATGGTTTTAACATAATTGATTCAAAAACTATTGATCAGAATCCTATACTGCCGAAAATAGTTGTGGAAGATTTTCAGATCTTCAACAGAACAGTTCCTTTTGGCGAACCCTTTAATGGTCGTGTTATTTTAGACAAGGCTTTTGACGAGATGGAGAAGATCGTCTTGAAGTATTATGAGAATTCAATTTCCTTCGAATTCTCAGCGCTTGATTTTGCTGCACCAGAGAAGATACGGTATGCCTATAAGCTGGAAGGCTTTGATGCAAACTGGAATTACACCAATTCTTCCCGGCGTTATGCAAACTATACCAACCTTAAGCAGGGCGATTATCGCTTGTTAGTTAAAGCTACTAATACAGAAGGTATATGGAATGAAAAGATTACAAGAGTGGGTATCGAAATACTTCCTCCATGGTGGAAAACAATTTGGGCAGGCATAGCCTACTTTATAATTTTTGTTATAGCATTATATGTATTCAGACGATTGGTGTTGATGCGCGTTAATTTTATGCACGAGCTTAAAGTTGAACGCATGCAACGTGATAACCTGGAGAAATTGAATAAAGCAAAGCTTCAATTTTTCACTAATGTATCGCACGAATTCAGAACACCGCTTACGTTAATACTAGGCCCTGCTCAAAATCTATTGGATTCTTTTGAAGGTGGCAAAGCAGTGCGTGATCAGATTCTTTCCATCAACAATAATGCACAACGGTTGCTTCGCCTGGTGAATCAATTGCTGGATTTTAGAAAAACAGAATCTGGCAATATGAAACTTGAAGTAGCAGAAGGTAACATGGTGAAATTTATCAAAGAGATAAAACTCTCCTTCGATCCACTGGCTGAGCAGATGAAGATTGATTTTTCGATTTCATCTTCATCCAACATTATAAAAGCATGGTTCGATCGTGACCAGTTTGAGAAGATCATGTTTAACCTACTCTCCAATGCATTTAAAAATACACCCGGAGGTGGTAACATCTCCATACGAATTAATGAGAATAAAGAGAGCTTAACAATTATAGTCGAAGACAATGGTAAGGGCATAAAAGTTGAACACTTTGAAAGCATCTTTCAGTCTTTCTTTAGTTATGATGAAGAACATCATCATACCGGAACTGGAATTGGATTAGCGCTGACCAAGAGCCTTATTGAAATGCATCATGGGGAAATTCGTGTTGAGAGCGAAGAGCATGTCTACACAAGATTTATTCTCACCATGCCATTGGGAAATAAACATTTTGATCAGTCAGAGTTGATTCATGAAATAAAAGACATTGAGCTCGCTGAAAATTATCAGATGCTAGCCAGTGAAAGGGCCTTCAATGGAAGCAGTGACATCAGCACCAATCACGATGGTATTGAAGTACTTCCTAAAGTATTGATTGTTGAAGATAACGCAGAAGTAAGAGCTTACATTAAATCGATCTTCTACGGTAAATACAAAATACTGGAAGCAGAAGAAGGTAAGGAAGGATTGAATGTTGTATTAGAAGAAATTCCCGATCTTGTAATCAGTGACGTGATGATGCCAATCATGGATGGTATTACACTGTGCAAAGAGATCAAATCGAATATGAAGACTTCGCATATACCAGTGATTTTATTGACGGCTCGTACATCGCTTATCTTTAAAGTAGAAGGACTTGAAATGGGTGCAGATGATTATGTTACCAAACCATTTAATCCAAAAGTTCTCGAATTAAAGGTTCGTAACATTATGCGTACGCATGAAGTGATGCGTAACTTATTCAGAGATAATAAACTGTTAACGATCGAACCAAAGCGCGTTACACTTAACTCATCCGATGAGCGTTTTGTACAGCAGGCATTAGAGAGCATAGAAAAGAATATGTCGAATGCAGAATATTCAGTAGAAGATCTTGGAGTGGATGTGGGCATGAGTCGCATGCAACTCTATAGAAAGTTAAAGGCCTTAACCGGACAATCCGCTAATGAATTTATACGAACAATTCGGTTAAAGCGTGCTGCACAATTGCTTGAACAAAATCAGCTAACCATTGCTGAAGTTACCTATGAGGTTGGCTTTGTTGATCTGCAATATTTCAGAGAATGCTTCAAAAAACTTTTCTCGCTCACACCTTCTGAATATGTTCAAAAGAAATCAGGCACAGAAGTTAAAGATGCTGATACAGTCTAACAATTCTTGCCGTCGATATCACACGCTTCTGCAGAGGTGAGAAGTGGAGCTCTGATCTCTTCAAATGCTTTAATGAAAGTTTCCGCATTCTGAGCACCTGATATTCCATATTTATTATCGATGATATAGAATGGTACACCAGTGATGCCAAGCTTGTTCAACTCTTTTTCTTCTGCGACAATGAGCGCTTTAGCACTATCATCAGCAAGACGTTTTTCTACAACTTCACGTTGAAGTCCTGCAGCTACAGCAACAGCAATGATGTTTTCATTTTTAGAAAGATCAACACCATCAGTAAAGTATGCTTTGAAGAACGCTTCCATAACAGGTAACTGCACACCTTCTTCTTTTGCTAACTGAATGATAGTATGCGATGCGCGAGTGTTAGGTGAAGTAATCTGCTTTTGAAAATTAAAAGCTAATCCTTCCTTGGCGGCTACGCCTGTTGTGTGATCTGTGATTTGATTGTAACGTTCTTCGCCACCAAATTTATCACTCAAATATTCTTTTTGATTTACACCTTGTGCAGGCATAGCAGGATTGAGTTCAAAAGGATGATACTCAAGCTCAAATTCATATTTATCTTTTAATTGATCGACGGCTTTTTCAAGTCTTCTTTTGCCAATGTAACACCATGGACAAACTACATCGGAAACGATGTCAATCTTTATTTTCGGCTTCTGCATGATTTTTAATTTTATCCTTAACAGGAAGATGGACTCAATAGTTCACAAGGCAAATAACAGATTTAAATGGCTGCTGCTCTGCGTAACCTGTCATTAATGGCTCTACCCAATCCTTTTTCAGGGACAAACTCAGCCAAGATAATATCGATAGGCATCTTATCGAATTCGCGCAAGGCGAGAAAAAGATTCTGCGCTGCTTCTTCAATGTTTCCGGTAGGAGAGAGCACAAACTGAAAAGGAGAATTGAAGTTTTGTTTGAACGTAAGCAAACCGGAAATATGAGCAGGATATTCCTGTAACATATCTTCCATCTTGCCCAACACTACTTTTTTTCTAGGCGCATAATGACTTTTTAACTGCCCCGGTGCTTTAGGGTTCGACGTTGAATGAAGCTGGACTGTAACCTTGCCAATAACATCTTCAATGTCTTCAATACTCAATCCACCCATACGATAAATCACAGGAGCATTGTCTTCAAAACCAAGAATGGTAGACTCAACTCCAACCTGGCAGGTGCCTCCGTCTAATATGTATTTTATTTTGCCACCAAGTTGTTCATTAACATGTTCGGGGGTAGTAGGACTCACATAGCCAAAGGGGTTAGCGCTGGGGGCCGCCAATGGAAATGATAACTGATCTAACAAGGCATGTGTTAATATATGGTTGGGACAGCGAACACCCACCGTATCAAGACCTGATGTAATAATATCAGGCACTATCTTTTTCTTTTTTAGCAACAAGGTTAGCGGACCTGGCCAGAACTTTTCAGCCAATAACCTTGCCTTCTCAGGAATTTCTTCGACATACTGTTGCGCACTATGTAGATTAGCTACATGAACAATAAGCGGATCGAAATGAGGACGATCTTTCACTTCAAATATTTCAAGCGCAGCGTTTGTGTTTAATGCATTTCCTGCCAATCCATAGACTGTTTCAGTTGGTATAGCTACAAGTTCGCCTGCCTCCAGGAGACGTTTCGCGTGTTGTATATCTTTACCAATTTCTGCCATAATCAATCCTGCAAAAGTAAGACTATCCTGCCATTATTTTAATCGCAATGCTTAGGTAATTACAATTTTCTATTCTAAAAATATGCATTTACATTTGTTAACGTATTAATCTTAATTCCGATGAGCAATAAGACAAGAAATATCCTGAAAGCTGTAGCTGTTATACTAGTGCTGTTAACGTTGCTGATGCATTTTGGTATTATTATCGTCCCTGCGATCAGCGTTTATAAATACTGGATTGTGGTGATATCCTTTGTTCTGTTGCTGGTTTCCAGTAAATGATTAAGAGAGTTTTAATGCTATTCGGCAGAATAGTAATTTTTCTCTTTCTTACAATTTTAACTCAAATAGGAGGTCTGGTTTACCTGGCCTCTTTCGTTTCTGATCACTATGTAGATAAATATTTTAAGTCTCGTTTGGGGCGTTGGACTCTAAAGTTAACGGCGTTTCTGTTTATCTATCTGATTTGTACTTTCTTTATTGTTCCTCCTTTAGCAAACATTTTTGGTAGAGTTCCATTGCCCATGACTGGAGAGTTAAAACCATTAAATAAGCTAACATGGTTTTTAAATCGTCAGTATGTTCACCCCAAGGCTAAGGAACTTCTTATAGAATCAACACAAGAATTGAAGGTCAAATTTCCAGAAGTCTCAGTCAATTATTTGGATGCTAACTTCCCCTTTCTTAATAAATTTCCATTAGCGCCTCACCTTAGTCATAACGATGGAAAGAAAGTTGATATAGCATTTTTCTATACTGATAAAAAAGGTGAGTATGTAGATGGTGCGCCATCATCAATAGGCTATGGAGTTTATGAAAAACCACGAAATACAGAAGTGAATCTTCCAGATGTGTGTGCTAAAAAAGGTTATTGGCAGTATAGTTTGATTGGAAAATTTATTTCGCAAAAATCTAAAGGTGATTATGTTTTTGATGCTACCAAAGTTGCGGCCTTCATATCCATACTTTGTAAATCTCCTCTAACTCAAAAAGTTTTTATTGAGCCGCATTTAAAAGATAGGATGAGATTGGAATATTCAAAGATCCGCTTTCATGGATGCCAGGCGGTAAGGCATGATGACCATATTCATCTTCAAATCAATTAAGAAGTTTAATTCTAAAACATTTGTATGATTCAAGCCCGAAGGGCTGATATGATTATAGAAGTAGAATGACCAGCTTAATAACTCCGAAGGAGTGACATTATGTATTTCAGAATCGGGGATGCCTTGAGCTTAGTGATTCATTTCATCTGAAAAGTTTAGTCTTCTCCGCCATTCTTATCATTGACGGATTGTGATTGGTGAGTACATCGATCTCATCAATTCTTTTCCAGGCCAGATCGTGTGATTCTTCTGAAATGATAAGTTGTTCTTTCATAGATGCTTCAAACAGAAAGCGAATATCATAATGAAAATGTTCTGGGAAATCTTTGCGTTCGGGTATCAGGTGAATATCGAGATCAAAGATAGTTGGTTGTAAAAGTTTGAAATTCTTTAATCCTGATTCTTCTTCGGCTTCACGTAAGGCAACGTTCAATACATTTTCATCGCCATCAGCATGACCTCCGGTTTGAAGCCACTTGTTAAGCTTGGCATGATGGGTTAGTAAAGTATATTGTTTTGTTTCATCGATGATCCAGGCAGAGCCGGTGATGTGGCCAGGAAGATGATCACGATGATACGCGCGTTCACTCTTCAGAAGATCC
>DATCRE010000689.1:0-6658 GCA_036569145.1 Cyclobacteriaceae bacterium | reverse complement strand
CACATTGACTATCGCGGACAACCCGAAGTAAATAAACAAAATAATTAAAATTGCTATGCTCTTTATTCTACTATTCATCCTCCTCTATCTCATGATTGCCTTCTGGCTGTGAGATACAATTCCATGAAAACTTATTTATGTCAGGCCATGTGCCTGACATTTTTATTTTATAACTTTAGTATGCTAATGGAGAGCTGAAATTCGTTGTAACATCAACTTATAAATTACAACCAAATGAAAAGCACGTTCGCATTTTTTATTCTATCTCTCATCGTTATACAAAGTCACGCTCAGCGTGAAGGAATTCAGGGAGAAGTTTTTTGGGTTAGTGGAAATCAAATGCCCGGACCAGGCAAAGTATCATCACCACAGCAAGGCGTAGTTCGCGAAATTTATATTTATGAAGTAACGCGCCTGCAAGATGCAGAACAAGGTGCCGATGGTTTTTTCACTTCCATAAAAAAACCACTAGTAACAAAGACTTCAAGCCAACCCGACGGATCTTTTCATGTTAAGCTTCCACCCGGTGAATATTCACTTTTTGTGAAAGAAGAAAAAGGATTGTTTGCCAACCTCATCGACAATGATGGTAAAATAAATTCCGTCTTAGTGAAGCCAAAAAAATATTCGTACATCACCATTGCTATAGATTATGAGGCCGTGTTTTAGTTAGCATCACGTTTACTTAATAAGATCCGTCAGCAAATGGCCGCGAGCCTGTAAAAAAGAATGAAGCCATAATGTATCGCTTGCCTTTTGTTACAGGGCGAGCGCCATGTAAATAGCCAAGCAACCCCGGATGAACTGAAGCATGTCCGGGTTGCTCGGCCTTCACCAATTTTTTAAACTTCGGAAAGTACGTACCTCCACCTTCAAAGTCTGTATTGAGTGTAACAATCAATGACAAATAACTTCCATCATTGTGCAAACCTAAGTGTCCCTGGTTCTCGGCTCTGTATCGAACAATAAAATTTTGTGAGATCAGATTCTTCCAGCCCTCACCGTGCAATTGATATTTATGCATCACTAATGGATATAAAAATTTCTTCAATGCATAACTGTAGATTTCATCAAACCCAAAAGAACTTAGCTTGATGTCTATTGGCGCTTCATCTTTCTGTCTGTAGTTTGTCCATTCACCAAAGTGTTCAGCTTCTTCAATAATTTCTTTGCAGAAAAGCGGTGTGAACAACGGAAAGCAGTACACATTATCGATGGGCTCATCGCAAAGCAAATCAAATTCACGTTGAGCAAGCTGTGGATTAATGTATTTTCTTACCCATGCTGCATCATCTTTCACATCAAGATCAAAGAGCTGCGGATGCAATGGTTTATAGCCATCAGTAAAACTCTTGCCAGAATCTTCTTCAATAAAATTCTTCATGGGTGCCAGGGCCGTTAGTGTTCCTGAAAACTGTTTTTGTAAATCTCTATCAGGATGCAAGCCTTGCATAGCCATGAGAAAATCACTTACAGGAATAAGCTTCTGATTACTGCTCGCATTAAGAAGTTTGGCAATTCCAACATCATTGAGCAGGTAAGCATACGAACCATGACTATATCCAGGCACTACAAGTCCACCTGATTCAAATGGAATATCCGATCCGTGTGACTTTCGTCCAAGATAAATCAATTCCCAGGGTTCACTTGTATTCAGTATATGATAATGACTGGCAGATGGTGAAAAGTTCTCTTCTAAAACAAGAACAGATTTATGATTTTTATCTTTGGCTTGCTGCCACACGTTATGATGACATTGTGTTCTTGAAATTTCTAATGATGAATGGTTATCATCGTAAGCAATAATAGTCACCGGGGCATCACCTGCAATGGCTATGGATTTTAAACGTGAAGAAAAAACTTCTCTTTTTTCTTCTGTATCCTCAGAGGTAATAATAAAAACGCTGTCGACCTTTTTCATGCAGAAGGT
The DNA here is from genome assembly GCA_036569145.1 of Cyclobacteriaceae bacterium. GTDB lineage: Bacteria > Bacteroidota > Bacteroidia > Cytophagales > Cyclobacteriaceae > DATCRE01. The sequence goes on along the minus strand of DATCRE010000689.1, from coordinate 4,728 downwards.
ATTTCCCAACAAGATACACTGTCAAAAATGAAAACGAAAGCTGACTAAAATTGAATTTTCAGAATCAAATCCAATCGACATTAAGTTCAGCTTAACTTTTCCATTTGGTTGTCTACAGCCATCTTTACCAATCGAAAGAATCGGCTGGGAATGAGGCTCAACATTATCTGATTTTATTTTGTCCGGCCATGCAACCCCTTTCGTTAAACAGGCATCTTATACCCGAAATCAAAATGGAATTCAAAATTTACCGGGCCAAAGAAGATGAGTTGATCAAAGGGTGCATCCGGCGCGATCGTGGCGCCCAGAAGCTCCTATACGATACTTTCTCGTCTAAAATGTACGGGCTATGCTACCGCTACTGTAAAGATTCCATGACCGCCGAAGACATTCTGATCACCGCCTTTACCAAGATCTTCGATAAAATAGAGCAGTTTAAAAATGAAGGAAGTTTTGAAGGGTGGATACGCCGGATCGTTGTGAATGAAGCCCTCACCTATCTGCGAAGAAACAGATCCATGTACCTGGAAACTGAACTAGACCAGGTTGATTACGAACCTCAATACGACCGGCTCAGCGACCATCTTGAAGCTGAAGATCTCCTGAGAATGATCCAGGAACTTCCCACAGGTTACAGAATTGTATTTAATCTTTACGCCATCGATGGATTTACGCACAAAGAAATAGCTGAGCAGTTAGGCATAAGTGAAAACACATCAAAGTCACAATTGAGTCGTGCCCGCACGTATCTGCAAAAAATATTAGTTGAGAATGATTGGATTACTAATTCTAAAGTAAGTAATGAAGATGGAACAACCAGATAAACTCTTTCGTGAAAAGCTTGAGCAGTATCAGCGACCTGCACCTGCAAGCGCCTGGGATAAAATTGATGCCAATCTCGACAAGAAAAGTAATAAAGGCCTCTGGTTGAAAATTGCTGCATCACTTTTACTACTAACATTGGTGGGAGGATATTGGTTGTGGCCAACATCCAAGCCATCGCGATTGGCTGTCGAAAAAAATAATACTGATAGTATCATTAAAACACCTGTCAAAAAGAAAAACACACAAGCCGATGAAACTGTCATTATGCCTGCGCCTGTTGCAAAGCAAATAAAAAGAAATTTTCATAAGCATACTCCAATTATCAAAAACGAATCAGTTGAACATCATCAGGAAGAAATAATTTCTGAAACACCTTCAAAAAATCAATCACATGAAGAATTACTCATTACACAACATGATGTAATTAATCATAGAGACTCAATTGATACTAGCGTTGTGTCAACTCATACTACAGAAGTAGCCTCTATCGAAAATTCAACAACACTTATTTATACTGCCGACGATGTAAATAAATATCTTACCAGAAATGTTGAACCTCAAGCAACCACGGAGGTACAAAAGCAATCTACGTTTAAAAAGCTGCTGAATAAAGCTTACGATCTGAAGAACAACCAGGATCCGTTAGGTGGATTACGGCAGAAGAAAAATGAAATTCTGGCGCTGAATTTCAAGAAAGAAAAACGTGGACAAAACAAATAACCGAATGAAAAATTTTAGCCTGATATTCCTGATAAGCATTGTGCTGTTGAAAACAGGGTACGCACAAAAAAGAGATACTGTTATTGTTGAGCTTGCTAAAACAAGTAAAGTAATATTTACCATACAAGACAAAAAAGATCTTGAGATTTTAAAGCATTACGATTTTCAAAAATTATTTCAGGATGTTATTACCAACCTGGAGAAGCGAGATTCATCAACAACAAAAAAAGATTCTGTACAAACTTCCGTTGCCAAAACTGAATCTGAAGATGACAACAAATATTGGCACAAGCATGAAGGTAATGATGACGATGACGAAGATGATGATAATGATGATGGCAACTGGAATCACAAACATTGGCGAAGAACATCACAATCATTCAACTTTGATCAGGGCATGAATAACTATGTTAGCAAAGGAAAATTTCCGGATAGCAAAAACGAAGCATACGCTGTAAAGCCCTGGGGGTCCTGGTATTTTGCCGTCAACTCTGTACAACGTTCTCGTCTTGGCAAAAATTTCTTTATGGAGTGGGGCGCTGGTGTAAGCTGGTACAATTTCAAATTTCAGAATAGTAACACCATCATTCAAAAAGATGACACTGGCGTATCCTTCACACCTGATACTCGCGGTTATGACTATATTAAAAGTAAGCTCACGGCTACATACATCAATGCATCGCTTATACCTGTTATCGATTTTGGAGATCATCATAAGAAACATCGTGTATGGGATGGAGAAAGTGATTCTTTCCGAATTGGCCTGGGCCCATACGTTGGTTATCGCATTGCCAGTCACTCAAAACTTGTTTACAAAGACGACGGCCATCGTGAGAAGGATAAGAATCGTGATAGCTTTTATCTTAATAACATTCGCTATGGAGCGCGCCTGCAGCTTGGCATTCGCTCAACTGACTTCTTCTTCAACTATGATATGAATGAACTCTTTGCGAACGGCAAAGGTCCAAAACTAAACGCATTCAGCTTTGGAGTAATCTTCTAATGATCTGATCACCAGTTACTGGTATTCCAACTACCGGTAACTGGCAATTTTTAAAAACGATCCTTCTTATATAATACCATCTCACGCTCATCGCCTTTAAGTTTCAATTGTCTGCACACAGTGCTCGGTCTTGGCCAGAGAATAAAAAACAAGATCAAGGTTAACGCAAAGAGTGAAATAAAAATAATGTGATCAGTAAGGTAGTAACCAAACGCCATCACAAGACACGACATTGTGATAACAGCATAACGTATTACAGCTATGTTATAATATCGGTCAAGCTTTTCGCTGAGTAAAACAGCCTTCCTGATCTTCTTCATAGACTGATAAAAGATAAGCGATACGATTAATCCATCTGCTATAGCAAAACCTGTTAATCCACCAATGACAACTATCATATCTTCCGTCGAGAGAATTACCATTTTATCGGGTGGACTTGCAATCAGGAAAATAAATGCAAGCAAAGGCAGTAGAATTAACATGTAAAGTGCATTTTGAAGTTTATAAAAATATTCCTGCAACGATGTGAACTTCATCTTAATTTTTAAATTGGCTTTTAGAAAATTTCCCAATTTGAAAGCCAAGTTAAACGATGTGATTAATTTTCTGTATTTTAGAGTTTATTTTTAATATGTCAGAAGTAGTAAATTTATCCAGGAAGGAGCAAGTTATCCGAAAAGCTGCAGAGCTTTTTAAAGAAAAAGGATATGCGGCCGCTTCCATGCGCGATCTCGCCCAAAAGCTTGGCATTGAAGCAGCGAGCTTATATTCTCATATCAAATCTAAAGAAGAAATACTCCACACGCTATGTTTTGACATGGCAGCAGAATTCAGACGCTCGCTTGAATCTGTAGAAAAAGAACAAAATCTAACAGCAGGCGAAAAACTTCAAAAGGGCATTATAGGCCACATACAGGTTATGGCCAAGGACTTAACGGCATCGGCAGTGTTTATGAACGAGCACCGCCACTTAAGCCAGCCTTCATTGCGTGACTTCCTTCTATTGCGTATAAACTACATCAATCGCTTCAAAACAATGATTGAAGAAGGCGTAACTAAAGGCGAATTTAAAAGCACAATAGATAAGAAACTTGCCGTAATGACGCTCTTCTCATCACTGAACTGGATGCCTATGTGGTATGATCCGGATGCCGCTATTGAGCCTGAAGATCTTGGTCGTCAATTGGCCGATATGCTAGTGAACGGTCTGCGAAAGGACAAGTAAACTTCTTCCAACATTCATTCAGAACTCTACTAACAACCGTTTGGTTTTACTATCTTTAGGGTAACCTAAATTGAAAGACTATGTACGGCGGAGGAAATACCTTTGAAGGAATAGTAGATGATAGCCTCGCCCATGAGGATCCGTTAAAGCTTGCTGCCTTTGAAGCTCGCATAGAACGTGGCGAAAAAATTGAACCAGCAGACTGGATGCCTCAGCTTTATCGCAAGCAACTCATTCGTATGATTGAGCAACACGCCCACAGTGAGATCATTGGCGCATTACCAGAAGGAACCTGGATAACCCGCGCTCCTGGTTTTAAACGTAAGCTCGCCCTCATGGCTAAAGTACAAGATGAAGTTGGCCATGCTCAGCTTCTGTATGCCGCAGCCGAGACATTGGGTAAGACTCGTGAAGTGATGATTGCAGACCTGCTTTCAGGTAAATCAAAATACTCTAACATCTTTAATTATCCTGCATATACCTGGGCCGATGCCTGCTTCATTTCGTGGCTCGTAGATGCGGGTGCCATCGTTAATCAATTAGCAAATGCCAAGGGAAGTTATGGACCTTATTGCCGCGCCCTTGACCGCATTTGTGCAGAAGAATCTTTTCACCTGAAATACGGACATCACTGTGTAATTTATTTAGCCGCTGGCACACAGAAACAACGTAACATGTTTCAGGAAGCTATTAATCGCTGGTGGAAACCCATGATGCATTTCTTCGGACCTTCTGATAAAATTTCAATACACACAGAAGTGTTAATGAAGTGGAAAGTAAAGATGTCGTCCAACGATGATGTTCGAAATCAGTTCCTGGATATGTACGTTCCTAAAATATGGGAGCTTGGTTTTTCTATACCTGATTCAAACCTGAAGAAAAATACCGTCACTGATAAATGGAGCTATACTGAACCCGACTGGGAAGAATTCAAACGCGTTATTAACGGCGATGG
>DATCRE010000688.1:0-4480 GCA_036569145.1 Cyclobacteriaceae bacterium | reverse complement strand
ACAACCTACTCCCGATGCCGGATAAAATAATTGCTTTGGTACACTTTCCAATCCGGTAAAATCAGCATTGGCGTAGGCATAATAAATTTTATCAGGATCGTCGCCGTGCTTCATGCTGAAGTACACCATATACTTGTGTGCGTTGACATCATAAATTGTTTGTGGCGCCCATACACGTTTCAATTCTTCATTACCGGCAAAAGTGGTTTGTATATTCACTACACTTGAAGTCCACTTGACAAGATCGTTGCTCTTTAACAGCACCATAGCCCGGTTGCTACTCCAACCTTTATTTGAAGTCATGTCTGTAAGCGCCATATAAAAAGTTTTTCCATCGACGCTACGTAATATGTGCGGATCGCGCACGCCTCCTGTGGAGCTTATCTTTTTGCTATCAATAACAGGTTCATTATTGTTGAGCGCATAGTAGTGGTAGCCATCTGCACTGATAGCGTAACGTACGGCTTCTTCCTCAACGTTATTTCCGGTGAAGTACACAAACAGGTAAGCATTCAGATCTTTGTCAGGCACAGCCGGCGAGTGTTGTGCTTTAGTTGTTTGTAATATCAGCAAGATAAACAGTGAAAGAAATGAAGAACGGACCTTGTTCATTGTTACGTGAAATGAATTATAAATATAATTTGGAATTTAAAATTTATGTCTATTTACCTGCAGTTTCTCTTGATTTATCTTTAGCAGACTCTGGTCTTATCCAGAGAGCTACGCCTCCTGATGCTTTCAATTTAATTTTCAACACATCCGTTGTATTCACCTTTCTTTTCTCAACCTTAACTTTTGTGCGTGTTGAGATTGTAAGGTCATCAGTATAAGCACTCAGAACAAATTTCTTTCCTTTTTGCAAAAAGTCAAATGGTATTGATATTTCTCTTTCCTGATTATTGGTGATAGCACCAACGAACCACTCTTCGCCGCATTTCCTGGCGGTGACAATGTATTGACCAATTTCACCTTGCAATATTTTTGTATCGTCCCAAACCGTAGGAAGTTTTTCAAAGAATTCAATTTCAGGTTCGCCCTGGTAATCGGAAGGTTTGTCATACCAAAACAGAGTTTGCAGTGGACTATAATTTACAACCCCCAATGCCAGCTGATGAGCATGTGTTGTTTTTATTTTATTGGAATAATAGCAGACGGTATAATCGCTTGCTCCCGATATACCACGAGTGAATGGCAGCGTAGTATTATGATCAGCGTCTGGCATTTCTTCATTTCCCCGGATACCTTCGGTAGTGAGAATATTTGGCCACGTACGTTGTTCTCCTGTTGCGCGAAACTCATCGTGAATATTTACCATCAATTGATTCTCGGCTGCACGTTGAACAGATTCATGCAACCATGTAGTCCAACGATGTGAACCTACCTGCACGAAACCATATTTCACGCCCTTCACTCCCCAGCTTTTATACAACGGAAACAATTCATGATCTTGTTTTAAAAGAGCTTGTTGATTAACATATAACCACACACCTATATCTTTTTTAGCACCATATTCAATGACGCCTTTCATATCCAGGTCGATGGCTACTTTGCGTGCATCTGAATCAAAAGTAAACGAAGGCCCATACCATTTCCAGTCGAAGAGTATGTATTGGAGATTATGCGCTGCCGCAAAATCAATACAGGCTTTAGCTCCCTCATTTGTCAAGGTCATATCTCGAATGATCTTTCCGGGTTTGATCCACTCCGTTGTTTTAAATTTAGTTGGAGCATTAAGGTTGAAGAGCAGGCTGTTGTTTTCAATCAATTCGCCAGGCTTTTCTGCTACCATAATTACACGCCACGGTGTATAAAAGTATGGCACAAGATCCACGTCTTCATACAAGGATGTAACAATGGTATTAGGCTTATCTTTCTTCAATGTAAATTTTGTTCGCACGTAATCAATCATGGCTGCTTCCGTGAGGCACGTATATAAGCCGTTAGCAAGCTTTAGCGTGAGGGGTCGTTCACTTTCATCAGGCCAGCCGTTAAGCGGCAGCATTTTAAAAGGACCTTGTGCCCATTGCTCATACCATGCTTGCGTGTTTTCCGGAAAAGTAAATTCCATATTTTCAGATGCAATGTGATAGTATACACCCGTTGGATTGTCGGGGAAATAATACCGGAAGGCAACGCCTTCATTATAGGCACGAATGATCAGGTTGATCTTATATAGAGGATCGGTGGCCTTTTGAAATTTAAGTGTGTATACATTGAAATGATCACGAACCTGGCTGCGTTCGCCAAACAACGGATGCCAAAGTGTATCGTATAAAGATTGCTCTGCACTCTGCAATGTTAAATCGCCACTCCATGAATCTGCCGTATCTACTTTCAGTGCGAGAGCAAGTTGTGACAGGTGATTGTCAAGTTGAATATCTAAAACTGATTCAAGTATTACGGGTTTATTTTTATACGAAACCTGGTAATACATTTTTTTATTCCCTTCATTGCCTTTCTGCCAAAAGTCTACAACCAGGTTTCCATCGGGTGATGAAAGGCTTTTTTTAAATTGAGTTGTTAACGGTTGCGCACCCGCAGCTATTTCAATACTGAGTACGATTATCAGCCCCAGAATCGATTTAAGTTTTAAAAAGTTCCTGCATTGAATCATCGCTCTGCTCAAAACCCTATACATTATTTGTTGAATCATGCTTGTTATTTTGCTATGTGTGCTTAGATATTAATTGATAAAAATTCTATTCAAAATTGTAAAAATTATACACAGAGATCGATCAACTATAATTCACAATCAATAAACTATGAATCAAATCCCTGATTTCTATCCATTTTAAAAGTCGGTACGGTCATTTCAAAAATTAGAGGCATCTCTAAGCACTCACTCCTTCCCTCTTCCATAGGAAATCATCATGAGTTATTAGAGATGCCTTTAATCTATTATCGTTGAATCATCAATTTCATAGCTGGCAAATTATTCAGACGAATCAGGTAAATACCAGAATCAATCGTATCATCAAGCCTGATCTCTGCTAATCCGGATTCATCCAGTTTTACTCGTTTGTCCAATACAGGTTTTCCAACGAGACTGTATATTTTAACAGCAATGTTATCTTTGCCAGCTGCATCATTCACTCTGATGAAGACGTGATCTCCGTTAACCGGATTCGGATAGACCTGGACAGGCTCAGCGAAATCTTCAGAAACTTGTTCTGTTGAAGTTCTCGCATTGAAGCCAGCAGGCTCTGTTCCATAAATCAACACGCCATTATTGTAGATCGTGATGTGACTGTTTTCTGCAAAAGGCGCCACAGGTAAATATGAATAATCGTTAGTCTGATTAAAGGTAGACCAGTCAGCTTTATTAAAGTGATACTGAACGTTTCCAGTATTACACAAAGGATAAAACGTACCGGCAGATGAAGCTACTTTAAGTTCGAGATAAGTATCAGCTCCACTCACTGCCTGGCTAAGCTTAACAAACTTACCTGTTACATTGGCATTGCCAAACTTAGCATAATCAGTCTTGTAGCTCAAAGCACTTGTACCTTCGCTAGTAAACCAGTAACGAACGCTGATGTCTCCATAATTTACAGGCACGTTACCTTCATTGTTTACTTTTACATACGTGCTAACAATGTTCGTAGCGGAAGACTGAGTTTGAGAATAAACTTTCAAACTCAATACCGGTGCCACTACTGACGGCTCTACTCCGTAAATCAACTTTCCATTTCGGTACAGCGTGAGGTGACTATTAACAGCATAGCTTGTAACGCCTAGATAAGAATAGTCATCCGCTTCACTCAGGTTTGACCAATCTACATTTGCCAGGCGTGATTGAATTGCTCCCGAATTACCGTTGGCAGATAAGCTTCCTGCTGACGAATCAAATCTGTATTCTGCATAACCTAAGGCACCATTACGTGGCTGTGATAACATGACGTATGTTAAATGGATCTTACTTACTCCTAATTGTGCATAGTCAATCCATGTATTGATACCCGCATAGTTTTCGGCTGTGAACCAATAACGTGCTGTAAGTTCGCTGTAAGGAACTGCTATAGAGCCACCATTAACAATCTTCAGGTAAGGCTTGATTTGATTGTTGGTCTTGTTGTTGTCGCCATCCATATACTGCACACTAAGGGCTGCCTGCACCGTTAATGATTGTGATACACCAGTCGCTGGCAAATATGTATGGTCACCTGATTGAGAAGCTACAATAGTTGTAGTACCGGCTTTTACGAGGTGAATTAATCCATTCACAATAGTAGCTACAGTTGTATCAGAGCTGCTATAGCTGATGGCTAAACCTGAACTGCTGGTTGCGCCAGGATTAAAATCTGCATCCCATACTTGCTTCGTAGCTATTGAATTGAAGGTAATAGTCTGTGCTCGTTTGCTAACAGCAAGTGACTGACTAACAACAACGGCCGAACTATACGTATTATTACCAGCTTGCGAAGCCGTGATGACAGATGTTCCTGCACCGGCAATGTGAATCTGTCCGTTAATAATAGTG
>DATCRE010000687.1:0-3390 GCA_036569145.1 Cyclobacteriaceae bacterium | reverse complement strand
ATATTCTATTGCTTTAATCGTTTCGTGCAACGCTTCTCTGAATTCACTTGAGGTAGGAGGAGTGAGCCACGTGGTTATAAGAATGTGATTGCCTTTATCATAATCGATTCTTACGTGGTCGTTTTCAAAATAATTTTGCATGCTGTATTTTTATGTTTCTATCAAGATTGTGATGTCCACGTCTTGGCTGCTTCTATGATATAGAAATAATCTGCGATTAAACCATTGGTACCTGCCATTACATCATCAACGTACATCATGGTGAACACGTCTTCAGGTATAATGACAACCACATGTGTTTCGAAGTAATGTTACATGTATATAGTTATTAATAGTATAAAAACTATTTTATCCATTCCACGGCTTTTTCTATATTATCGAAATAGGCAACGTTCAACGTATTTGTTACCGGACTCATAGTGTCCTCTATTGCCATTTGTGAATAGACATCAGAGGATAAAATAATGGCTATGTCTGAATACCCTAGCTCCATAGCCTTTTCTGTCCATTCAGTGGAAGACCATTCTTGATCATCGGGATGGAGGGTACCAAAGTTTGTTAGATCAGCAACTACTTTACCTGTTTTAAAATGCTTCATACATAAAAGCAAAGCATTCAGGCCCTTCCTGTATTCCTCTGACATAGGTGGTAGGTTCCATTTAACGATAGATGAATGACTGGCTTTATTGTAGCTGATAGTGATGAACTCTGTTTCGAAATAAATCTGCATTTTTTTGGTGATTAGCTAAGATTATTAGTTGATGTAAATTATTCATTTATAATTTCTGATATTTATAGTTATTACATATCAAGTCCGTTTCATCCATTCAATAGCGTCCTCCATATTATCGAAGTAACCCACGATTACACCATTCACCTGGGCCATTGTTTCCTCGACAGATAGCGCTGCAAAAATATCTTTAGGCATGATGATGGCGACATGAGAGTGACCTATTTTGGAGGCTCGTTCCCACCAGTCTGTAGCTAACCATTTTTGATTATCAGGATGAATAACTCCCTGATGGTTTGTATCCACAATCAGCTTACCTGTTTTAAAATGTTGTTCAGCTTCCATAATTTTTTCCATGGACTCTCTGAATTCATTATACGAACCGGGAACTAACCAGATAAATATAATCGCATTACTTTCGGCGTGGTAATTTATCTGTGCATAATCTGTTATGAAGTAAGTTTCCATAGGCTAGAAAATATATTCAGTTTGTTATAACTAGAACTTCTTAATCCATTCTTTTGCCGCTTCAATGCTATCAAAATACGATTGAACCACGTTGTCATTAACAGCATTCTCAACGGGATTTTCCATAGCCATTTGCGTGAATACATCTTGTGGAATAATGAGGCCCCAGTGGGACCATCCAATCTCCTTAGCCAGTGGATACCACGTTGTTATTGTCCACTGAGTATCATCAGGACTTATAGCTCCCAGGCCGACAGTATCAGTAACTATTTTTGTGGTGTTATAATATTTCATGGCTGGTATGTGAGCTAGCAGACCAGCTTTCAATTCCTCTGAAGTAGCCGGAATCTTCCATATTGCAATTATGGCATGGCACGATTTATCATAACTAATGGTGAGATAATCTTTTTCAAAATAGAATTCCATTTTATTATTGTTTAATTGTTTGATTTGAAAAGCAAACTTTTAATAGTTATGATGTTATTTCTCTGAACCAGTTTTTTGCTGATTCCACATCTTTGAAGAAGATTGTTTTCATACCACCACCTTTTACACGTTCGCTATACTCTTCTCCTGCTAGGTTACTCCAATCGCTTTCAGATACTATAAAGCCAACATGCTTTATGCCGGCAGCAAGGGCACGGGGTGTCCAGTCTTCAATAACCCATTTAGTATCTTCATCACCAACAGCACCCGCCAATGTTGTATCAGGAAGCCACATCATTTTTCCTGTTTCCTTAATTTTTTCTTTCATAAACTCAAGCCCGAAGTTTAGTTGTGATTTAAATTCTTCAGACATCATCTATTTAAGTGATGTTGCAACAACACAGGGAACACTAGAGTCGTAATCAAGTGTTACATATTCTTTTTCGTAAATTCTGGTGATCATAAATGTGATTTGTTATTTTTTTTGTTGTAGATAATTATTTATAATCTGGCTGTCACACCAAGATTAATAACCCTTCCTCTCATGGGAATAAAATACCCGTCTATGCTTAACGGAAACTTATTCTCTCTGTCAAATAAATTTTGAGCCAGAGCATATAGACGAATTTCGTTTGTAAGACTATAGGCTATTGATAAATTAGAAACCATAATGGTACCCGATGCCTCTTTAGTGTTCACTGTATAGCTGTTGGGCATGGGGCGCTTACCGCGGAAGAAAGTAGTGAAATTCACATTAAAAGATTTTACTTTTAAATTCGCACCTCCATTTACATATAGAGAGGGTAGAAAATGTACTTCCGTGCCCTGATCTGTTTTTGTTTTAAGTTTAGCCATATTGAAGAATAAGTATGACTCTTTGGTTACATAATAATTCACACTTAGATCTGCTCCGTGCACATTTGTTTTACCTGCGTTGAAGGCTTGCGTGGTGTCTCTGTCTGTTAGATTTTTATCGATGGGTAAATAAATAATCTGATCTTTATAGATCTGATTGAATGCACTTATCTTTAATTTGAATCTGTCTTTCTTATAGACGATGTTCATTTCATAATTGTCAATATTCTCAAGTTTCAGATTGGGATTTCCATAGAGGGGCAACAAGGTTTGCCCTGTCAGCTCATATAATGTAGGTGGTCTGTGAGCAGCAGCATAAAGCGCTTTTACTGTGAGACTGTGATTAAGTTTATAGGATATTGCTAACCGTGGATTTAAGGCAGATATTTTAGTGTTTGCAAAATTATCGTAGTGATCGAAACGGGCTCCTGCAAGAATTGAAACCCGATCCGTAACACGCCAGTTGTCATCAGCGTAAAGAGACATAACATTACGGCTTTGATTAGGAGCAAGTGGATAGGCAGTGGTGTCTCTGAATTCATTGATCTTCGAATCCCAATAATAGGTTGTATTTCCAGTCTGGCCTTCGCGTTCAATTTTTCCGCCAATTAACAAAGCATGTCTCTCACGCCTGCCTATGTTTTTAGTATAGTTTGCTTCGAGGTAAGTATCAAAATTTGTTTGCGTGTTATAAAATGGAAAGCCGGGGTAGGCCAGGTAATGCCACATATAACCCGCGGTTACACTCAAATGTTCCGTGGTCTTCCATGTGAGATAATTCTGAAATTGGCTCCCGATATAATTTTGTGCATAACCTGATGCCCATGGTAAAATACCAGCCATGTATCCATCCTGATTTGCAAATTTATACCATGATCCAAACTCCATTTTTTTGTTAGGGGATTGTATGT
>DATCRE010000686.1:0-3310 GCA_036569145.1 Cyclobacteriaceae bacterium | reverse complement strand
TGTTCCGCTCCAGGTAGTTGATGTTCCGTCCGGATAAGTAATTTTTGCGTTGTCAGTTTCTACAGTAGCAGGTTTTCCGGTGGCTTTCTTGGTGATGAATACACCATCAAGGGTTGTGGTGTCTTTACTGAATCCAACGAATGTAAGTGTTTGTGTAGAAGAGAAGGTGATGCTATCGTGAAGACTTACAATTAACGTAAAGGCATTTGTTAACTTGCCTTTGTGTACATTAACCGTGTCTTTGCAAGTTGAACCATCTCCGTAATCAATGGTCATAGAACCAGAGTAGATTATGGTATCCTGATGGGTGTTGTCGATAGAATACGTGCCGCTTATGCTGGGTTCGCAATCATGTTTGTCACCATGAAAATGTCCATCGAGTCTTCCTGATGCCGTAGCTTGCGCACTTGTCAATCCTTCGTTATCAAAGGCTTGTGAAGTGAGCTCAAGAGCGTCTTGAGTTGATGCAACAATTGATGTATTGTCTCTTGCAGACTGGGCTGTTTGTGCTTTGGTCTGTTCAGAATTTACTTTAGGTGATTCATTATTATCCTGACAGGCCCACGTTATTAAAATTAGTACTAGCAACAGGCCAATACTTTTTAGAGATTTTCTACTTTCTGGCTTTATCATAAGATTATTGGTTTTGTAAAAAATTGGTTGTTTTGGTTATTACCAAGAGAGTAACGTCAAAACCTGAATTTTTGATCGACCAAAATAAACGGGTTACGGATAGGAGGGATGAGCTGGCAAACTTATCGATGAATAACCAGCAATTTGAAATGTAGATTTAATCTTAAAGCAAATATTAAAAAGATATTAAAATCTAAGGATGTGTGTTTCTATAACGAAGTAAACATCGCATCGAAAAATAATGCCAATTACATAGAATTTATGCTATGTATCTATCTAGCTAACTTTAATTAAGTAAAAATTCTTTTTACCCTTTTGTGCCAATAAATACTTACCATAAAGCAGATCGTCAGCAATAAGTTTTTTGTCAAGACCAATCTTTGCTTTGTTTATACTTACACCATTGCCTTGAATTGCTTTACGCGCTTCTCCCTTCGATGAATAGATGGATGTTTTTTCACCCAGTAAGCTTCCAGGATCTGAAGTGGTTTCGAATTCACTCTTTGTCAAGCTGAAAGTAATACTCTCATCAAAGGCATCTTCAATCTCTTCACCAGAAAGCTTTTTAAAATCTTCGAATGATGAACCAAATAAAATATCCGTTGTTTCCTGTGCTCGCTTTAGTTGTTCAAGACTGTGTACTCGTGTGGTGATATCTTCAGCTAGAGCCTTTTGTAATTTACGAAGGTGTAGCTCAGCGTTATGTTCAGACTCCAGTGCCTCAATTTCTTCTTTAGTCTTTAAAGAGAAAATGCGAATGAAATTAGGAGCATCAGCATCTGATACATTTAACCAGTATTGATAAAATTTGTAAGGAGATGTTTTTTTAGGATCAAGCCATACGTTACCACCTTCAGTTTTACCGAACTTGGTTCCGTCAGCTTTGGTTATTAGTTTAGTTGTAAGAGCAAAGGCATCGCCTTCAGATTTTCTTCTGATGAGTTCTGTACCAGTAACGATGTTTCCCCACTGATCAGAGCCACCCATTTGTAACTTGCAATTCTTATTCTCGAACAGCCAGTAAAAGTCATAACCCTGAACAAGCTGGTAAGTAAATTCCGTAAATGATAAACCTGTTTCCAAACGTTTTTGTACAGAGTCCTTAGACATCATATAATTGACCGTGATATGCTTGCCTACATCGCGAATGAAATCCAGAAACTTAAATTCCTTAAACCAATCATAATTGTTAACAAGCTCAGCACCATCTGAGCTAAAGTCGAGAAACTTACCCAATTGCTTGCGAACACAATCAACATTGTGACGAAGTATATCTTCTGATAAGAGATTACGCTCGGCCGATTTACCGGATGGATCACCCACCATGCCAGTTGCACCACCAACGAGTGCTACGGGTTTATGTCCACAGCGTTGAAAGTGAACGAGCGTCATAATCTGAACCAAATGACCAATGTGAAGAGAATCTGCAGTGGGGTCAAATCCGATATAGCCAGATGTTTTTTCTTTCTTCAACTGTTCTTCCGTGCCCGGCATCATATCATGGATCATTCCACGCCAGCGTAATTCTTCAATAAAATTTAAGCTCATCCAAACTCAGTATTAAATTCCGACCGCAAATATAGAAAAGGTATGGTATTCCTAAACTTCTATCGAATGTCCATCCCTTTCATAAAATTTGCTTTTCTTTAGGGCCAATTTTCAATTGAACTGCCTGTAACAGGCACTAACGTTAAATAAAAATAACAATGAAACAACCAGATGCTCTTGCTTCAGTAGCTGCTTTCCATCAAACCTTTAAGCACCCTATTTTGCCAACACCAGCCATTCCTGATGAAAATCGGTGCAAGTTGCGTGTAGCGCTTATTACTGAAGAGTTGAAGGAGCTTGAAGTGGCTATTCTGGAAAAAGACATTGTTGAAATAGCTGATGCTCTTTGCGATATTCAATATGTGTTGTCAGGTGCTATCCTGGAATTTGGTTTGGGCGAAAAGTTCAATGCTCTTTTCGAAGAAGTTCAACGTTCTAATATGAGTAAAGCCTGTAATACTGAGGAAGAAGCGAAAGCTACTGTTGAGCATTACCTGAAGAAAGATGGTACTGAATGTTATTATAAAAACGAAGCAGGAAAGTGGCTTGTCTACCGCACATCTGATAATAAGACTATTAAGTCAATCAATTATAGTCCTGCCAATCTTGAAAAGATTCTCAAGAGCTAATCTCTGTAATCTTTTATAATGGTTTGAGATTATACGTAGAATTCAAATTGAAACACAGCCTCCTGACCTAGTAGTTGGAGTGGATTAATGGCTACGATTTGAGCGTCGTTATAAGCCTTAATAAACTCTGTACGGCTTATCCTTAGTTTACTTTTTCCTGGTTTTATACGATGGTATTGCATTCGCCCGGATGCATTGGCGGTTGCACTATATAGATACGTGAATTGAATCGGTATGGGAGAGGGGATATATCGCATTTAGCAATAGACATTCTTAAAATCTACACCGATAAGTGTGTTCTGTTTTGCATTATACTGTGCCAGTAATGCGTATGCCCAGTCTGGAGCATAATTAAATCTTTCTTCAAGATCATGAATTCTGGCACAAAGTTCTTTTACATAAAATCTTATCTGTTCCTGGTTTTTGCAATCACAGGGCTTTTCAAAGTTTCTGGAAGTGAAGGCTTTCATTTCCATGTCGATTTTCTTTTGTTCAAAGTT
>DATCRE010000685.1:0-2993 GCA_036569145.1 Cyclobacteriaceae bacterium | reverse complement strand
GGTATGTTTGCTTCTCTTGAGATTCTGAATGTTTCATTCATGGCCTGAAAGATGAAATCACTTTCACTTCGCACGTGGGTAATATACATGCCGCCATAGCTTGAGGCTACTTTAGAGAGTTCAATCAATTCGTCAGTTGATGCGTAGAGAGCGGGCACATAAATTAATGAAGTGCCTAATCCCATCGCGCCATCTTCCATAGCCTGCTTCACAAGATTCTTCATGGCAGCAAGCTCAGCAGCAGTAGGTTTTTTATTCTGATTATCTAAAACATAAAACCGTACTGAAGACCCTCCTACAAATGATGCTACGTTTGGCGTAACACCTTTTTTTGTTATCCATTTGAAATAACCATCCAGTGAAGTCCAAAGACTATCTACATTGGCTCTCTTTCTTTTTATTGGCGCGGGCGACCATCCTTCTCCAAAAACTTCAAGTGTAACACCTTGCTTAATATCACTCATGGATCTTCCATCGCGCAGTAAATCTTTATCGGCCCAGCTTAACATATTTATAAAGCCGGGTGTAACGACCATACCCTTGGCATCAATTTCTTTTTTACCGATATCATCATGGAGATCACCTATTGCAGCAATACTATCTCCCTGGATAGCCAGGTCTGCTTTATAGGATGGAGATCCTGAGCCATCGTAGATTAAGCCATTCCGGATAATGACATCATATTGTCTTTTTTGTCTGAATGTAAATGCCAGGAGAAGTAAGGCAATAATAGAAACCGGAAGTATATAACGCATAGCTTATTTAACCATGCGTAGATAAACACCTTTATCCAAAATTGAAAGAAGATGGGTAAATGAATTTGATTAAATCTGTCCCAGCTTTAAAAAGAGTGGAAAAGTTACCTTATGTTTTTCCCCAGGTCTCCAAACAAGTTTTAATTGTTCAGCAAATGAAGGCAAAGGATCATTGCCGTTTGATTTGATATATTTTTGAGTTGCTGACCATGTTGACAGGTATCCAACAAATTCATCAAAAGTCCATTCAACATCAAGTTGAAATTTGGTAGACGGAATTTGTTTGAAAGGAAATGGAATGCTTCTGTATTCATCTTCAACCAATCTCCTGGCTTCATCCCAGTAAGGGCCTACAACGTTACGATAGAAATGAAGAAACAGCTCATCGATTGCAGGAGTGATAGTGCATAATGCATAACCCCATGTTGCCAGCAATGAATCCGTTTTGCCAACGCGATTCACTTCATTATAGAATTCATCAAGCTTAAACCAGTGCATGGCCTGACCTACTGTGATCAGATCAAATTGGTGATTTTTAAAATTTGTTTTCTCAGCAGCACTTAACGAATATATGATGTTGCTTTTCTTCGATGCATTATCAAGTTGATTCTGACTAATATCCGTGGCGTAAACCTGATCGAAAGTTAGAGCTAGTTGTTTTGCAACTTGTCCATTTCCAGTGGCGCAATCCCATGCTACAGATTTATTTTTTAAATGCTTGAAGATGAATTCATATAAAGCAACAGGGTAGGTGGGACGAAACGTAGCATAGAGAGTGGCATGCCCGGAGAAATAGTCTTTTTTTTCCATGCTTTCTTTAACGATGAAGATGAATTTAGGATGATGTTCCAACCTTTTTTTTGTTTACCCTGTCTAAGCTTATAACAACCTAAATCCTCACATTATGAACTCGCTGCGCAAAACATCCATTCTACTAGCTTTTATTTTTATGATTCTTTCCTGTAGCGAAGACGCTCAGAAGACTTCCATCAATGATCTGAGTGAATATGCGCGTAACTATATAAAAATGAATATGGGTGGGGCCAGTCAAAACTCAATGGCATTATCAAGTCAGAGCAGTCCTGTTAATGGTTCTTTCCAGCGATTATTCAGTGCAGCGAATGGTTTAGCAGGAGGAAGATTAGCGGGTGATTCAACAGGTTCATCTTCTGATACAACCATAATAAGTAATCCGTGGGTTAGCTGTGCTACAATAACCACTACCACCAATAATGATGAAAGTGTTACTACGCTATACGATTATGGTGATGGATGTGACGAAGGCAGCGAGTACTATAAATATTTTATGTTTGGCAGTTACTCTTATACTTCTAAAAATACTTCTGAGAATGTTGGATCACTTTTTAAAGATTCTTACCAGTATAAATGGCAGTCTAATAATTATGGAGGGAAGTATTATTATAACAACGATACAACGGAATGGCACTCAAATGGAACGTCAGATTATTCGGGAGAATCTCAGTACGATAGTGATAACCAAACTTATTCAGGTGGCTATACTTATAATTTTGATTATCAATATTCATGGGACACCATTGTATATGTATGTAAAGGACATGGAAAAAGCAGTTACTCGCAAAAGCAATATGTCGTAGAAGCGAATACTTCTGAATATACCTATAACAGTAATTACTATAAAACTGAAGTTCTCGAACCCCTTGTTTCCCGATATGACTGTAATCAATCCTCTTCAGGTGGTATCAATACTTTCTGTGCAATCTTTTACTATGTTTCAGGAAGGGAATTTATTCGGTATAAACAGGATGGAAGGAAGGATCGTTCGAGATCAATTATGGTGATGGCTCATGCGATAACATCATTACTATAGTAGAAAATGGAAAAAGCGTAGAGATCGATCTTGGTAACCGTGCGATAGTTTATTAGATTCTCGCTATCTGTTATAAAACAAAAAAGCTTCTTCGGTGATATTATGAAGAAGCTTTTGTTTTTATATAAATCTTATTTGCTTAGCTAACTTTGATGCCTAGTTCTTTTAGTTGCTCGTCAGCTATTGTTGATGGAGAATCAATCATCACATCACGACCAGCATTGTTTTTAGGGAAGGCAATAAAGTCACGAATAGAATCTGCACCACCAAAAATTGAACATAGACGATCAAATCCAAAAGCAATACCACCATGTGGAGGTGCACCAAACTCAAAAGCTTCCATTAAGAAACCAAATTGTTTTTTAGCTTCTTCATCGCTAAAGCCAAGC
>DATCRE010000684.1:0-2151 GCA_036569145.1 Cyclobacteriaceae bacterium | reverse complement strand
TTATCGGCCACCTACAGGCTTGTTGATTCATTGAGCTTCACTACAAAAATTTCTATGCTTTATGCGTGGAATAAAACAATTCACGATTATCTGCAATTAATTCCATCGAACCGTTTTGAAAATACGTTGAGATATGGTTTTGGAGATCTCGGTCTTTGCAAGAAAATCTATGTAAGTGTCACAGACATTTATATTTCAAAACAAAGCAGAGTGCCTGCTAACAGCGACTATGCCGTTCCACCTTCTGGTTACATGCTTCTCAATGCTAATGTTGGATTCTCAGTTCTATTGAGAAAACAATTGATGAACATAAGTTTTTCAGCAAATAATTTATTGAATACAACATACCGTGACTACATGGACAGGTTCAGGTATTTCATGGACGAACCCGGAAGAAATTTTACACTCAGAGTACGAGTGTCTTTTGGAACACCTAATCATAACGAATCGAATAACTAAAATAAACTATGATGAATTTAAAAAAATCAATTTCAGTAATGATCGCGGGAGCGTTGATAATACTCTCCTGTAACAAAGACGAACAAGTTGTTGCTCCAACAATTTCCAACGAGGCATTGACGACAGTTCAATTACAACTTGTCAATGTTGATGATGCGTCTGACAAACCAACGGCACAGTGGGAACAATTATTAGATAACAATGGAAATCCATTACCCGTGGATGTTAGTGAAGCCAATCTGAATCTGAAAACCAACGCAACCTATACGGCCAAACTTGTTCTGTTAGACAAAACACAAAATCCTGTATTTAATGTTTCTGATGAAATAAAAGAGCGCGCAAATTATCATCTCTTTTTTTATCAGCCGTTACCAACAGATCAGCCACTTGTTATTCCAAATAATTATCCGACTGATAAGAATGACATTTATCCTGAGCCGATACCAACACCTATTCCTGCTGGCAGCAATCTTAATTTATCTATTGTGATTACTGACCATGACAATAATTCACAACAATATCCATTAGGATTGGAAACTAAATTCACTACAGTCGCGGCAAGTTCAGGATGGCTGAGAATAGTATTGCGTCATCAACCCAATGTAAAGAATGGAACGTATGCTCCGGGGTCAACAGATCTTGATGTTGGTTTCAATGTTAAGATTCAATAATCACAATTCTAAATTCATTAAACATAACTCAACATCAGACATGAAAACAAGATCTATATTTTTCTGTACGACTTTCATTTTAATTTCAATTGCATTGCAAGCACAGAATAAAGTGAATAACTACATTGGTTTTTCCGCAGGTGTTTCAACTCCGTCGGGAAACTTTTCAAAAACAGAAACAGGCTCACTTAATAACTGGAATAATAAAGCTGGCTTCGCCAAAACCGGATTTGCTATTGGCGTTGAAGGTGCTTATTATTTTTTACCTAAGCTTGGCTTAGCAGGCACTTTATATTACTCAAATCACGGTGGTTTTTCAAAAGCTGATGCTGCTAAACTTGGAGATAGTTATACAGATGCTTTCGGTGTAGATGAGTCGACAGTAAAAACTTCGGGCAGTTACAGTTCTGTTAATGTAATGTTGGGACCTCAATTCTCTTTTCCCATTAACAAACTAACTGTTGATGTGAGAGCATTAGCTGGAATTATACAAAGTCTTTCAACACCTGAGATGACAGTGCAGTTAGAAGATAACACCAGCACACTGCTAAAACAAAAAAGTTCAACAGCTACTGCCTCTGGCTGGCAAGTAGGTGCGGGACTTCGTTATGCTCTTACAGACAAACTCGGCCTTATGTTTCGTGCAGACTATTTTAATTCTGATGGTATAAAAATTAAAAACGAAAACCGCTCTAACAATGCTGGACGAATGGTAACAAAGCAACCAATGTCGTGGATGAATGCCTCTGTTGGGTTGGTGTTTTTGTTGGAGAGCGAATGATTATAATGGTCAATTTATCGGAAGTAGTAGTATAAGGTGGGAAGATTTAGCTAGTTATTGACCCTGTAGATGGTACCAGATTCTTAAAAAGTTGAAATTATTTACTTTTTTATGGATATGACAAAAAAGATTTTTGCAGAAATAGAATTCTATTTTACATTTGCAGTCCCAAAACACGGGGAAAAGATAACGGGAGCTTAGCTCAGCTGGTTCAGAGCATCTGCCTTACAAGCAGAGGGT
>DATCRE010000683.1:0-4052 GCA_036569145.1 Cyclobacteriaceae bacterium | reverse complement strand
GTGCCTGAAAATTTTACGATCATCGCTATCAACCGCGTGCGTGTAAAAGATCCGGAAGAGGTAATTGAATTCTTTGAGAAGTTTAAGGGAAGAGGATCGCTCTATGGAGTTAACACTTCGAAGCAACAGCTGGAAATTCCTTTTGTTAGATAGAATCTGTTCAAATGGAAAATTCCAGCTTAGGTATAAGACCTGAAAGAAAGGTTAGATTTATTGATTAAATTTGAGTTCTAAGTTCAGAACGCTTATGAAAGTATTACTTGATATTAAAGACGATAAAGCTTCCTTTTTCATGGAAGTGCTTAAAAACTTCTCGTTTGTAAAAGCTGAAACCATTACGCCATCAAAGGCTCAGTTCATTAAAGAGCTTAAAGAAGCCGTAAAAGAAGTATCACTAGCCAAACAGAACAAAACAAAATTGCAATCTGCTAAGGATTTTTTAAATGGCTTATAGTATTGAAGTAACTTCGATTTTTAAGAAACAAGCTAAGAGACTGGTTAAAAAATTCCCATCACTTAAAAACGAACTTCAGATTCTGATAGACGATCTGGCGATTAAGCCAGAACAAGGTACATCTCTCGGGAATCACTGTTATAAAATTCGAATAGCGATTTCTTCGAAGGGAAAAGGCAAGAGTGGAGGTGCTCGAATTATAACACACGTTCAAATAATTAATCAAAAAGTCTTTCTGTTATCAATCTATGACAAGTCAGAACAAGATAATATAACAGACAAAGAGATTAGCGACATGCTTAAACCTATTCAGTAACTCCAATCCTTCTCTACCTATATTAATTAATAATAAGAAAGACTCCTTCATCAGGAGTCTTTCTCTATTTCAATCAAATCAGGATGATTATTTTCCGAATCTCTTCGCTACCTCACTCCAATTCACAACATTCCAGAAAGCTGTAATATAATCTGGTCTGCGGTTTTGGTAGTTAAGATAGTATGCATGTTCCCAAACATCAAGGCCAAGAATAGGCGTGCCTTTAACTTCGGCTACATCCATCAATGGATTATCCTGATTAGGAGTTGAGGTGATAGCAAGTTTTCCACTGCCATCAACAATTAACCATGCCCAACCAGAACCGAAACGTCCGGCACCTGCTGCTGCAAATTTGGTTTTGAACTCATCAAAATTTCCAAAGGCTGCGTTGATAGCATCAGCTAAAGCACCAGTAGGAGCGCCGCCAGCATTAGGACCAAGAACTGTCCAGAACAAGCTGTGGTTATAATGGCCACCACCGTTGTTACGCACAGGCGCAGGATATTTAGAAATGTTTTTGCATATTTCTTCAATGCTAAGCTTCTCAGCATCAGTGCCAGCAATAGCATTGTTCAGATTCGTTACATAAGCATTGTGATGTTTACCATGGTGAATCTCCATCGTACGTGCATCAATGTGTGGCTCCAACGCATTAAATGCGTAAGGAAGCGCGGGTAAGGTGAAAGCCATAATTAATTATTCTTTTAAAGGGTTAAACAAATTTTTTAAGAGACGATAAATATACAACCATTACAAACAGCTTCAAGTTCCGACCTTGTAACTGCAATGTTAAAATGGTAAGTCATCTACATTACTTCCGGCAGTATCCATAAAGGGCTCTTCTGTTGGCAGAGGGGCTGAAAAACCATTGCTACCACTACCGCCTTCTTTCTCTACCTTCCATGCACGAGCCTCTGTATACCAGCGTCCATTATATTCACGGCTTTCAAGATCAACTGATACGTTTACCATTTCACCAACGGTAAGGTTATATTGATCGATCTTTTCGCCCCAGGCTGAAAGACATACTTTCTTAGGATACTGGCTTTGGGTTTCAAGAATAAATTCCTGTTTTTTCCATTGGCCTTTTTTACCCATACCTGTTTGCATCTGCAGTAACTGAACTACTTTTCCTTTTAACTCCATTGACATATTATTCTATTTTTAATTTACGCTCTAAGTGCTTTGAAAAATTCATCTATCAAAGCTTTACATTCATCAGCTTTCACACCTTTCTCAACTTCTGTCTTCGGGTGCAACAGCTTACTATTCACCAAACTAAAACCTCGTTGCACATCCGATGCACCATAGACTAGTTTTTGTAACTGAACCCAATGCAAAGCACCTGCACACATCACGCACGGCTCAAGTGTTACGTACAAGGTACACTCACTTAAATACTTTGAGCCCAGGTAATTGGCCGCAGCTGTCACGGCTAACATCTCCGCATGTGCTGTAGCATCTGTAAGTTTCTCAGTCTGATTATGGGCCCGTGCAATAATTCTGTTTTTACAAACTACTACTGCACCAACAGGTATTTCTTTAATTTCAAATGCCTTCTGCGCTTCCTTTAGCGCCTCTCGCATGAAATACTCATCGGTGTAAATATCCATAATCAATCTAAAAAAATCGAATTGTATTTTTCGGGTTTATAATTTTATTTGACGCGCACGCTGGTCATCATTTTTCGTGCTGTTTCCTGCCATTCTTGTTGCTGGCGCTTCGGACAGTTAAAAGAAAAAACCAATGTCCTGCCCGACTCAACCAGGTATTCAATGTATGAATATTTTAATACAGGTTCCCGAAGTCCTTCTTCTTTACGGCTTCCATTCACGCGAGAGTTGAACTCAAAATAAATAAATTTCTTGCCATGACTTTCGCGTATGCCTTCTGTTATGATTTCAACTTTGTCAAACATATTCATGATGCTGGCTTTGAAAAATCCTTTGGCCAGATCAATATCAGTATCAGGCCATTGCGTAGCCGAAATATTAACACTGAAATCAACTAACCGCTCAGCATTGGTGTATGCTCCTAAGGGTGCTCGCACAGAAGGATACCGCTCTGTGAAATCAAGATTATCCATAGGCTGCCAATCGCTCGGCAATAAAACCGTAATGCCATTGGCAACTTTAGTCTTGGTGAGTTTGTGAGGCGCAAAGCTGCAGAGCGCCAATAAAAGGAAACAGAAAAAGCTTTTCTTCATGTTTTATGTTTGAAACAATGATTTTAGGTTGAAAATAGGCGCAAATAGCAAAACTAAAACGATTCTCAATGAATGATTAACATTTAACTTCTTATAAATTTGCGGCTAAATTAATTAAAACTGTCATGCTACGAACCCACACTTGCGGTGAACTACGAATTTCTGATGCTAATAAGACTATAACCCTGGCCGGCTGGGTACAGCGCCTGCGTGACAAAGGAAGTGTTTTGTGGATTGATTTGCGCGACCGCTATGGAATTACTCAATTGATTTTTGAAGAAGGTAAAACAGATGCCGCTTTAATGAACAATGCCCGTCAGCTAGGTCGCGAATTTGTGATTTTAGTAGAAGGAAATGTTGTTGAGCGTCTTTCCAAGAATGATAAGATTGCTACTGGCGATGTTGAGGTAAAAGTTTCGAAGCTTACTGTTTTAAATACTGCCAAGCTTCCACCGTTTACTATTGAAGATGATACTGATGGTGGCGATGATCTTCGAATGAAATACCGCTATCTCGATTTACGCAGAAATGTGGTGCGTGAAAAACTTCAGCTACGACATAAGATGGGACAACAAACCCGCTCTTTCCTCGATGCCCAAAATTTCATTGAAGTAGAAACACCAGTCCTGATAAAATCAACACCAGAAGGCGCTCGTGATTTTGTTGTGCCTTCACGCATGCACAACGGTGAGTTTTACGCACTGCCACAGTCGCCTCAAACATTCAAGCAGTTACTAATGGTTTCTGGCTTTGACCGTTACTATCAGATTGTAAAATGCTTCCGTGATGAAGATCTTCGTGCTGATCGTCAGCCAGAGTTTACACAGATAGACTGTGAAATGGCGTTCATCACACAAGAAGATATTTTAAGTTTATTCGAAGGACTTGTTCGTCATTTGTTCTCTACTGTAAAAGGTATCAACATGCCTACAGTTCCAAGAATGACGTACGATGATGCCATGAAACTTTATGGCTCAGATAAACCTGACACTCGCTTTGACATGAAGTTTGTCGAGTTGAATGATGTTGCAAAAGGCAAAGGCTTTCAAGTGTTCGACAACGCAGAATTAGTGGTT
>DATCRE010000682.1:0-2782 GCA_036569145.1 Cyclobacteriaceae bacterium | reverse complement strand
AGCCTTGCAGTTTATAGCGGTGGCTTAGTTACACTTTCTGCCAAGCTTAGTCTGGGTAGCGGTACAGGATGTGGCTATACGTTAGATATTAAATCAGGGGGTACAGTAGATGTAGGTGGAACAGGTTCAGACAGACTGGATATCTGTGGTGTTGGTTTAATGAAGGGTAATGGTTCATGTAATAGTTGTAGTGGCACAAACTCAGGCAAATGTGCTTATAACGGCAGTCCTTATTGTGAACCTGCCAGCGGTTTTCAGGGACCTCTTGGCTATACGGAGAGTGGTTACAGTGGTGCATTGCCAATTAAATTATCCTACTTCAATGGAGCATTAAAAAATGAAAAGGTGAATCTTGAGTGGGCAACATCAATGCAGGAAAATTTTGACAAATTTATTATTCAACGCTCAAACAATGGTGTTGACTTTGATTCTATAGGTGTTGTTAAAGGAGAAGGCTTCAATATTTACAATGTAGAATCTAGGTACTCATTTGTTGATGAACATCCATTAATGGGTGAGAATTACTACAGATTAAAAGCGGTTGATCTTGATTTCTCAGCTCAATATTTCAATGTTGTTTCTGTAGCTTTTTCAGGTAAGAAAAAAATATGGATTGAACCTAATCCAACAAATGGCTCACTGATTCAATACAGAACTAATTTTGAGCCTAACGCAGATGATCAGGTTGTAATTTTAAATAATTTGGGTGTTACAGTTAATGATTACACTGTTCTGAAAGCAGAAAGCCAACTAGAGTTTAATACATCACTTACACCGGGCGTGTATATAGTAAAATACATAACTGACAATTCAGAATTATCAACTCGTGCATTGGTTAGGTAATGCACGAGTTATTCTAACTTTCAATGAATTTTATCAGCTCTATAAATTATCTCTCCCTTCACTAACCCGAATTTCTTTCGGGTTGCATCTGGCAGTGAATTCACAAATTGATCTTCGACTGGTTGTAGGCCGGCACGTTCCATTCGCTTGGTATAATCATGACCATATTTACGAACGTGATCATCCTGACCAAATATACGCTCACGCTCACGAGGATCGGTGATCGTATTATCTTCAAAAGTAACATCGGGTATTGGTCTGAAAAAAGGAACCTGGAGAATGGCAAAACCCTTAGGCTTCAATACACGATGAATTTCGCTCATAGCTTTAATATCATCCGCCACATGTTCCAGCACATGGTTGCAAAGCACGACATCAAAAGTATTTTCTCCAAATGGAATCTGATGAATGTCCATCTTTACCTTTGCTAAGGGTGATTCAATATCGGCCGTGATGTAGCCATCGCCATGAACTTTTTCAAACCGGTTTATATAGCATGCCTCGGGTGCGATATGCAATACTTTTAATTTCCCGGAAAAGAAGTTTGTCTTTTCTTTCAGATAAAGAAAAATCAGACGATGTCTTTCCAGTGAAAGACAATTAGGGCAAAGCGCGTTTTCTCGCGTGTTAATCCGGCCGTAAGGTAAAAACTTGCTGTAGCTGTGATCACAAATAGGACAGGTAACTGCGCTACCAGAATAAAAAAGTCCCATAATTTTTACTCCCCAACCACCGACACGTTGAAGATATTTTCGGGGAACAAAGCGTATGAGTAAAGAAATCAATTTTTTCATGCGGCGCAAAGATAATAGTCAATTGGCCTTAGTCAATGGGCGACGGTTTTATAGGCCTGGCCCGGAAAAGTTGAGGAATGCTTTAAATCTGTAGAGAGAAAAACATTCACATCATTTAAAACTATTTCTTTCAACCTGCCATCTTTATAGAAAAATCGTACGATTCTGCGAAAAAACATTAACCTGATATCTCGTGACAGAAACACTTCTGGATATAGCTATGATGCATTCTGATGCCCTTATTCAGCGCGCAAAGCAAGGAGACCAGAATGCCCAGGGCAGGCTAGTACAATTATGGTATAAGCGTATTTATAATTTTGCTTATAAATTCTTCCAGGATCACGATCTGGCCATGGAAGCTTCGCAGAAAACCTTCATATCCATGTGCCGGAGTCTGGGCGGTCTCCAGGACGTATCACGGTTTAAATCCTGGTTGTATAAAATTGCTGTGAACTACTGCCGCGAAGAGACTCGCAAGAAAAAGGGAAATCGCTCATTTCCTTTTGATATGGTGTGGAATCGTGATGCAGAAGATTCACCAAACTGGGAGTCGTCATCGCAGCGTATTGATAATCCTGAAAAGCAATTGATGCAATCCGAATTATCAGACATTTTACAAGCTGCTCTTATGACGTTGAATCAGGAACAACGCGAGGTAGTAATTATGAAAGAATACGAAGGATTGAAATTTCGTGAGATAGCTGATATCCTTGGTATATCAGAAAACACAGTGAAATCAAGAATGTATTATGGTCTTGATGGGTTGAAGAAAATTTTAGAAAAGAGAAATATCACTAAAGAAACAATAGGTTATGAGCTTTAAGCCGGATGAAATCACCTTGATGGCTTACGTCTACGGTGAACTTGAGGGGGAAGAAAAGGAAAAAGTTGAAGAGTATCTTTCAACGCATGAAAATGCGCGTGTCGAAGTAGAAAATCTTATGACACTTAAAAAGATGATGGGCTCTGTGAAAGATAAGGAA
Source organism: Cyclobacteriaceae bacterium (assembly GCA_036569145.1). Classification (GTDB taxonomy): domain Bacteria; phylum Bacteroidota; class Bacteroidia; order Cytophagales; family Cyclobacteriaceae; genus DATCRE01. Next base: position 162 of record DATCRE010000682.1, on the reverse strand, counting down.
GTGATTGCACCACCAATTTTTGTAGGTGATAATAAACCTTCCTTTAACTGGAATTCTCCTTACCTGAAAACTGTATTGAGCATTGCAGCTTCTCTTCTTCTTATCATTCTTGTAGGCAAAGCCACGAATACGCAAATCAACTATTCGGGAGGTGAATTAAAG
>DATCRE010000681.1:0-4156 GCA_036569145.1 Cyclobacteriaceae bacterium | reverse complement strand
AAATGCAAACAATAATCTCAGATATTAACTAAAAGCAATCAGGCGTTGAATATCAGCGACTCTTATCTTCGATCATATTCAGCATTTTCAACGTAGCTGTAATCGCTGCTGCCTGCTGATCTGATTCAAAGCCCCGGGTTTTAAAAGTGCGTCCGTCAAGCTCCCACGTAATGATTGTTTCAACAAAAGCATCAGTACGTCCACCGGGAGGAATGGAGATTTTATAATCTACAAGCAGTGGAAGTTTTTTGTTGAACTTATCGTAGATTGATTTCACAGCCTGCATGAAGGCATCGTATTGTCCATCACCTGTTGAAGTAGCTTCATGCACTTCACCGTTAATTTCAATGCTGAGTGTAGCTACAGGCTTCAAGTTGTATACATGACTCGAATAGTAGTTGCGTATTTTAATTTTCTCCTGAAAAGATTCACGTCCCAACACATCAGAAATAATATAAGGCAAATCTTCTGTTGAAATGTTTTCCTTCTTATCGCCCAATTCAACAACACGTTGTGTAACTTTTTTCAACGCTTCCGGATCAAGTTCTATGCCGAGCTCTTCCAGATTTTTCTTGATGCTCGCGTTGCCTGAGGTTTTTCCTAATGCATACTTACGTGTACGACCAAAACGTTCGGGCATAAGTTCATTGTGATAGAGGTTGCCTTTGTTATCGCCATCAGCGTGAACACCACATGTCTGTGTAAATACATGCTCGCCAATAACGGGTTTGTTGTTCGGCACACCAATACCGGAGAATACTTCTACTAATTTACTTACGTTATAAAGTGTTGATTCGTCTATAGAGAAATCTGCATGAAGATGATCTTTCAACAATGCCACCACACTTGATAATGGTGTATTACCTGCACGTTCACCCAAACCATTTACGGTTACATGAAGTCCGGTAACACCTGCTTTTACGCCTGCGAAACAATTGGCAACGGAAAGATCATAATCGTTGTGAGCATGCAGATCAAATTTCTTCCCAGGGAATTTATCGACCATCTGCTTCACAAAGGTGTAAGCTTCATCAGGATTCAAAACTCCAAGTGTATCTGGCAGCATGTAATGATCGATGGGCTCATCTTTCAACGCATTAACCAAAAAGAAAACATAGTCTGGGGAGTTGCGCATGCCGTTTGACCAGTCTTCAAAATAAACATTTACTTTAATACCCAGCGACTGCGCGTATGCAATTGACTTCTTGATATCACTCACATGCTCTTCAGGTGTTTTACGAAGCTGACCTTGCACGTGCTTTAGCGATCCTTTGCAAAGAAGGTTAACAACTTTACCTCCGGCTTTATTAATCCAGTCGAGAGAACGATTATCATCTACAAAACCAAGAATTTCAATACGATCAAGGAAACCATTGTCGGTTGCCCATTTTACAATTTTAGTGGCAGCTTCAAACTCACCATCTGAAATACGGGCTGAGGCAATCTCAATACGATCAACCTTCACCTCCTCTAAAAGCATCTTGGCAATATTCAATTTTTCAGTTGCCGTATACGACACACCTGAAGTCTGTTCCCCGTCACGCAGGGTGGTATCCATTATTTCGATATACATAGATTAACCTGCTTCCTGAATTCTTTAGGCAGCTCTTCCAGGCAAAAAGCAGGACAGCAAAGTTATAAGAAGTTTGATGAAAGATGGAAGAAAGGAACGCTACATGAAAAGCATTTTTATCCTTACGAGCATTTGTTTTTAGTTGCTCATCAACAATGATCAGGTTCCTCCTATTTTGAACTTCACTTGTATGACGCACTTCACGCGTACTGGTTTACCTTCCTGGCGGCCAGGTTCCCAGTTAGGCATCGCGCGAACTACACGCTCAGCCTCTTTATCACAATCAGCGAAGAAGCCGCGCATGGCATGCACATCTTCAATAGAGCCATCGGTGTTCACAACAAAGCTCACAAATACAGTCCCGTTTAAACGAGCCCGCATAGCGGTAATCGGATACCTGACATTGTTTGTTAGATATTGATTCATGGCCGGCTGACCACCAACAAAATGTGGTTGCTGCTCTGCTAATTCATAGATGGTGTGGTCTGCTCCTTCGCCATTTTCAGTGCCAGTCACACTTCCATCTTCGGTTGCTGTTGCTTCTTCTGTCGGCGTTTCTTTTTTTACTTCTTCTGTTGGAGGTGGCTCTTCAGGAATGATGACATCATTTTTCACTACCTCCGGTGGTGTATATTTATCAACTGCTTTTACTGCCGGAGCGGATGTTAGTTTTGCCGGATTTTTTTCAATGGGTGGCGGCGGTGTAAGATCAATATAAACAATGTTTTCAACCGCCATGAGTTTAGGAAGTTCCGCAGGTTTGAAAAGAGATATGATGAGCGGTATGAGAATAAGCAAGGCCAGCAATGAAGTGGTTATGATTACCCCTCTAATGACATGCTTCTTATAAAGTTGACGGATAATATAAGCCCCGTAATCTTTATTACGATTCTGAAATACCATCTCGTCCCATTGCTCCATGGCGTAGCTTTCTGCATTCATCTCCGTCACTGATTTCTAATTATTAAGTAGCACGGTTTCCGTTTTCAAAATCATTAATTCCAAAATTAAGCCAATCTTTCGACATCAAAATACATAAACATACGGAATAGTAAAACCCTCCGTTTCATGGCTAAAGTACTCGTTTTTAGTTAGCCGTCTTTAGGAAAATTGTGTCATGGCCTGGGCTGAACAACCCTCAACATACTCATAATCCATCATTGTTCAATAGGTCACTATCTGATTGTGCTATAATTTCAAGATTGTTTCTGTGCATCGTGCATTACCCACACAAGATGAATAAAGAGGTCTTTTAGTTTTATAAAATCTGCTCTGAATAATCCATGACAAAAAAAGAGGTTGCCTGAACAGACAACCTCCTAATTTTTAAAGGGGATATAACTTACTTTATTTATCGATTACAGAGATTGGAAAATCATTACCAGTAATATAACCTGTTGGGTATTGGGCTTGTCCTCCGTGTTGCTTGGTCAATTCAGGCACACGCTCTTCCATGAAGAACTTTAATTCATTTACAGTAATCTTCTTATCACCATTGTCAGCCTTGCCATCAAGTGCTTCTAATAACGCATACGTGAATACACCGTGTTTCAACTCTTCAAACTCTGTTGCAAATTGTTTTGTGCCGCTGGATGCAATCATCACCACGCCTGAACTTCTGGCAAGTTGAACAATTGCTTTTTCATCTGTAGCAGCAGCCCGCACGTTAAGTGATTTTAATGCTCCCCCTGAGTGACAGGCATCCATTAAAATAATTTGCTTTTGAGATTTCACTTGTGTGAGATAACCTCTTAACTCGGTAGCTGAAATTCCCCTGGCTGTTAATTGTGCAGGGTCGCCATAGAGTTTAGTAATGTCCGTTGGCACAAGGTAATATTCGTTGTCGTGCTCTTCGTCCAGCGTACCATGTCCGGCATAATAAAACATAAATACGTCTTCAGGTTTGGCTTTTGCCACGATAGATCTGAATCCTTTTTCTATGTTTTCTTTAGTAGCATCCTGATCATAAATTTCAATACGAGTAACAGCTTTAAAAATGTTTTTGCTTTTTTCAACAAGCTTGTCTGTAAAGGCTGCTGCATCGGGCTGCGCATAGTTCAAAGTGTATGCAGCATTCTGATATTTGTTAATACCAACAGCCAGAATGTGAAGTGATGATGTAGCGATAACATCACCTGTGTAATCAATATCCAATACATCGGCGCGTGATTCTATCTTCTGGTAATTGATAACTTTTACTTTAAACTCGTTTGTTTCATTACCCATTTCTACAGCGTAGGTCTTTACTACCTTCTGTCCTTCGCCTGATGTTTTTACTTCTTTATCACTGATGATGAGCTTATCATTTTGATAGATATCAACTTCTTCAACACCACCACCGCCATCGTATACTTCAACAGTTAATGGAATGGTATGTGCCTGTGTATAAAATTTTCCTTTATCGTATTTCAAAAGGTCTGTTGAACGTGTGGTTACCGTTACATCAAAAAAGCCAACGGATGGTCTGTGAAGTTTTCCTAAATCAAAAATACGCTCACCTGATTCGCGTAATATATCTTCTACACGTTTGCCCTGGATAATGCTCTTCTCCATCTCCTTAGGGCGATAAAGAATTTCGAAGTA
>DATCRE010000680.1:0-6929 GCA_036569145.1 Cyclobacteriaceae bacterium | reverse complement strand
TTTGGTTTTCCGTAAGCAATATTATCGAATATCGTTCCTCCAAAAAGAATAACCTCTTGAGGAACCACACCCAGGTTTTGTCTGTATGCCGTAAGATTATAATCGCTGATAATTGTATCATCAACTTTAACATTGCCTTCTGAAATCGGATAAAGTCGCATCAGCAAATTAATGATGGTCGATTTGCCTGAACCACTTGGACCTACCAGCGCTATCTTCTCACCTGAATCAATTTTAAAATTCAAATCTTTCAAAACCTGGTAATCCGTTCTGGATGGATAACTAAATGATACATGATCAAACTCTATGGCGCCTGTTAGCTTTTGAACTCCATATGCGAATTCTGCTTCGTCCTTCTCATTTAGAATTTCAAGAACTCTTTCAGATGAGCCAATAGCACGTTGCAACTGTGTGTAAATATCACCAAGCCCACCAATAGAAAAACCAATCAGCGAGGTATAAATCACAAATGAAAACAGCTCTCCTACTTTTATACTACCACTCTGAACCAGATTGGCTCCATAACCACCAACGGCAACAATGCCACCGAAGATTACAAAGATTACAAACGAAATAAATAAGCTTCTGTATTTTGCTGATTGAAGGGCGGTGGAAACTACATCACGTAATGCTTTTGTATAACGGTTTATTTCAAACACTTCATTTGTAAAAGCCTTTACAACTAAAACAGACTGAAGAGATTCTTCTACAATCACGTTGGCTTCGGCAAGCTTGTCTTGTGTTTTACGAGATAGTTTTCTGATATATTTACCAAAGACCAACGCCGAGATAACGAGAACTGGAAATGTTAGCAGCATAAACAGCGTAAGAGTAGGTGCCAGGTAAGTAATAATAGCTATACCGAAAATTAACGAGAGTGTCTGCCGGAGAAATTCTGCCAGCGTAAAGCTGAATGTTTCCTGCAGTGTTCCAACATCAGATGTTATCCTACTCATCAGTTCACCCACTCTACGATTATCAAAGAAAGTCATGGGTAACCATATTACTTTCTGATAAACTGCTTTGCGTACGTCGGCCATGCCTCGCTCGCTTACAGTAGCAAATGTGTAAACTCTTATGAAAGAGAAGATGCTTTGTACAAAGAGAACAACAACAAGAGCAATGATAACCTGATTTATAGTTGTGAAGTATTTTGATTTTCCGGTAGCAACATCTAGTAATTCGCCAGCAAGTTTCGGAAATGCCAGAATGGTGAATGTTGAAAGAGCTAATGAAATTAATCCAAAAATAAAAAGACCCTTATAAGGCATGATGAATCGAAATACTCCCAACAATTTTTTAATGTTGGAAGAATTAAGAGGCCTTTTTTCTTCCTGCTTCAATGGTTCTGATCCTCCTCGCTTAGCCATAATCGTTTATTGGTATGTTTTAATTGATCTTCACTCTACCAGCAATGGTGAAGTTTACTGAGTCGCCTAAAAACATTTTTTGACTTCCTTCTATAGTGTAGTTCGTTAGGGTAATTTTATTGTACAGATTATCAAATTCCATTGATAAATTTATAGTGCTGGTATAGAGATAATTCTTTTCAAGATACAATCCTTCAATCTTTCGCAGATTAGCAATTGAATTGTGATAATAGATTTTCAGGATTTGTACAGCCAGTTCTTCATTTGTAGAAGTAAAGCTCCTAATCATCAAGTTGCTCTTAGTGTCTCTTTCATCCACTACAGAATACAAACCTTTATTGATGGGTTTGTTTATCACATCAAGTTGTCTGAAAACATCAAGCTCGGTTGCCCAGGCAACAGAATCCTTAGGGGCAATTACGGCAGAGTCTTCCTTTCCATTAAAAAGAACCTGCTTGGTAAGTACTGACTTTACCTTTGGAAGATATGCTACCTGATTACCTACAACACTGTCAATATTGAAATACCTCGTTTCCTTCACAGTTTTTTGCAAGCATGCCGAAAACAATATCCCAACAAGTGAAAAGAGTAAAAATTTGTGAATGGAATTGGTCATTAAACTGGTGGTAGCCCAGTGTCTTTCCATGAAGGAAAAACACTGGGAGAAATATGCTTTATTATTTATCAATCAAAATTGTTCCCGTCATCTTTGCGGGTACAGGTATGCCCATAAGTGTTAGAATTGTTGGTGCCAAATCTCCCAGCTTACCATCTTTTAATTTTCCTTTATAAGTATCATCAACCAGAATGCAAGGTACCAGGTTTGTAGTATGAGCTGTGTTTGGTGTTCCATCAGGATTGATCATCATATCCGCATTACCATGATCAGCAATGATGATGGTTGCATAGCCATTTCGCAATGCAGCTTCTGTAACTTTTTGAGCGCAGGCATCAACTGTTTCACATGCTTTAACCGCAGCTTCAAAAACACCTGTGTGACCAACCATGTCAGGATTAGCAAAGTTGAGGCAGATAAAATCAGGTTCTTTCTTTTCTAATTCAGGAATGATTTTGTCTTTGATATCATTAGCACTCATCTCAGGTTTCAAATCATAAGTTGCCACCTTTGGTGATGGGCAAAGTAATCGTGATTCACCCGTGAAAGGTTCTTCTCTTCCTCCTGAAAAAAAGAAAGTAACATGTGGATACTTTTCAGTCTCTGCAATACGAATTTGTTTTTTACCCGCTGTTGATACGACTTCACCCAATGTTTGCTCAAGATTATCCTTATCGAAAATAAGTTTTACATTTTTGAAAGTATCGTCGTAGTTGGTGAGTGTTATGTAATACAACGAGAGAGCTTTCATGTCCTGCTCAGGGAAATCTTTCTGCGTTAATACTTCTGTTATCTCTCTGCCTCTGTCTGTACGGAAGTTGAAACAAAGAACCACATCACCTTCAGCAATAGTAGCTACTGGTTTTTGAGTTGCATCAACAACTACAAGAGGTTTGATAAATTCATCTGTAATATTATTATCGTATGATTGTTGCAGTGATTTTAATGGATCGGTTGTTTTTTCACCAACACCTTTCACCATCACATCATAAGCAAGCTTAACACGTTCCCAACGCTTGTCTCGGTCCATAGCATAATAGCGACCTACTATGCTTGCCAATTTACCTGTTGTTTTAGACATGTGATTAAGCAAGTCCTTTAGGTAACCTGCGCCACCTTTAGGATCAGTATCACGACCATCCGTAAATGCATGGATAAATAAATTCTTGATGCCATTATTATGAGCTATTGTTATAAGTCCTTTCAAATGTTCTGTATGTGAATGAACTCCACCATCAGAAAGCAAGCCCATAAAATGGATGTTCTTATTATTCTTTTTAGCATATTCGAATGCTTCTAAAAGAACAGGATTAGAATCAAGTTCTTTTTCTTCAATAGCCTTATTAATTCTCACCAAATCCTGATAGACAACACGGCCAGCACCAATATTCATGTGGCCCACTTCTGAGTTACCCATTTGGCCAGCAGGTAAACCTACAGCCAGACCAGAAGCTTCAAGGCGGCTTTCAGCATATTTACCTTTCAGGGAATCCATAAATGGTGTTTTTGCCTTGTCTACAGCGGAAACATCTTTATTTGTAGCTATTCCCCAGCCATCAAGAATCATCAGTAATACCTTTTTGTTCATAGTGTTTGTTTTTCAAATATTGAGAGGCGCAAATATAATTAGGTTAGGAAGAATAAAGCGATTTTCAGATCTTATAAAGCATTGATACAAGGGTTAACTGTAAGGAACGGTCAGAACACCAATAAATTTCATTATCTTTCCATAATGGCATAATTTTGGCCACTATCATTCAACAAGAAACAATGAAGAAAAAGTCTTCCAAACGGTTTACCATTTTTTGCCTGCTGGTTTGGGCTTCTGTTAGCGCTTTCGCTCAGACTGATGCCATTAGCCAGGTTAAGGAGGCCATTAAAGCCGGAAGTGCCAAAGAACTTTCCAAACATCTCAACCAGACTGTCGATGTTACACTGGAGGGCAATGTTCAGACTTACAGTAAAGCCCAGGCTGAATTTGTATTCAGAGATTTCTTTAAGCAACACGCCCCAAATGAATTCAATATAATCCACCAGGGTTCATCAAAGGGAGGCCAGCCTTTTGCAATTGGTCAGTATAAGAGCGGGGCCGATGTATACCGGGTTTTTATGAAAATAAAGACCGTTAACAATGACCAGCTTGTACATGAAATAAGCTTTGTAAAAGAATAATTGCTGGCCATATCTGTTAGACACGGATATTAAAATCCTTGATCTGCTTTCAATCCTGTCATAATGCAGTCTATTTTTGCACTGTGAAACCACCTTACATTACCGAAGAATTTTTAAGTCAGTTTATCAAGTCTGCTTTAGAGGAAGATATTGGTGATGGTGATCATTCAACATTAGCCTCTATTCCGGCAGAAACAGTGAGCCGTGCGAAATTACTTGTGAAAGAAAATGGTGTACTGGCTGGCATGGAGTTAGCCTGGAAAATCTTTCACTTCGTAGACCCCAATTTAAAAGTTGAAGTTAAACTCACGGATGGTTCGGAGATTCAAAAAGGAGACATAGCCTTCACTGTGGCTGGCTCTGCCCGATCCATTCTTTCAACCGAAAGACTTGTGTTGAATTGCATGCAGCGCATGAGTGGCATTGCAACAAAAACGAGACGCTTAGTTACCCGTATTGCAGGTACCAACGCAAAATTATTAGACACACGTAAAACAACACCAAACTTCAGATTACTCGAAAAATGGGCGGTAGCAATCGGTGGAGGTAAAAATCACCGTATTGGTTTGTATGATATGGTAATGTTAAAAGATAATCATATTGACTTTGCGGGCGGAATTGAACAGGCAATCAATCGAACAAAAGATTATCTTCGCGCCGGTAATCGAAATCTTAAAATAGAAATCGAAACCCGAAGCCTGGAAGAGGTTAAGGAAGTATTACAAATTGGTGGTGTCGACATCATTATGCTTGATAATATGAGCACTGCAGAAATGAGCGAGGCGGTTAAGCTTATCAACAGACAATATGAGGTTGAAGCCAGTGGTGGCATTACCGAGGAAACCATTGGTGAGATTGCAAAATGTGGTGTTGACTTCATTTCAGTTGGTGCACTTACACATACGATCAGCAGTCTCGATTTGAGTTTAAAGGCATTTTAGAATAGTAAAGAATAAACAGAGAGTATAAAGAGTTATGATCGTAAAGACAAAAAATTACAAGCTTGACAAACAAATTTACATTAAGCTGGCGCTGAAAAATATTTTGTTACAACAAGGATGGATTGCAGCAGCGGTGGCATTGGTATTATGTTTATGCTATTTCATTCCGGGTGCATCAACAATCTGGTGGTTTATCGGTGCTTTTGTTGGATTATGTCTGTACTTGCTTTTTTGGTGGATACAGTTCTATGGGGTTACACAAATGGAACAAGGAAAAATGTTGTTTGAGAAATTTTCGTATGAAATAACCAGCCAGCAGTTAATCATGAAAATTAATCCCAGAGAAGGGATGCCAATAAAATGGGATCAGATTAAGAAAGCCAGCGTTGGTAAAGACTACTTTTTATTGATCGTAAATAAGGCACAAATGATACATTTACCATTCAAGATTTTTAATACAGAGAATGAGAGAAAGTTCTTAACAAGCATTCTGAAAAATAAAGGGTTGGTTAAGTAAGATCATTTCTAAAAACAGATTAAACCCCGGTTGCTTTAAGAGTAATTGGGGTTTTGTATTTTAGTTGAAGTTTCAATTTTTACGTGCATTAGAATAATTGCTGATTTACTCCCGGGATAACTTTTTTGAACAGCAGAATGAAAAAGTATACACCAACACAAGCTTTAGAGAAAATAAGACATTACTGCGCCTATCAGGAGCGATCACATTTAGAGGTAAGGAATAAGCTTTATGAGTATGGACTATATTCGTCGGACGTTGATGAGATCTTGATGCAGTTAATCACCGATGGATTTCTAAATGAAGAACGTTTTGCAAAATCCTTCGCTGGTGGAAAGTTTCGGGTAAAGAAGTGGGGCAAAATAAAAATTGTAAATCATCTCGAAGCCCACGACATTTCCAAGAATTGTATACGCACAGCATTGAAGGAGATCGATGATGACGATTATCTGAAAACTCTCCACGATATCATCGAACAAAAGAATGATAGTATTGAAGAAGAAAATCTCTTTGTAAAGCGCGACAAAATCTCAAAGTATGCTATTCAAAAGGGTTTTGAGCCAGATCTGGTTTGGAAGACCATAAAAGAAGTAGTACCAAATTAAGGGTATTGTAAAGTTGCCGACAATCTGTCCGGAACATAACCATAATCTTCGCGTTACATTTATAAATGATTACGCAAATGAAAACACTGTTAACACTGGTTTTGCTTTTCTCCCTCACATTGGGTTATTCACAGACTGATGCCGTTAGAAAATCCAATTTCAATATCAAAAAGCAAGTGGCGCTTGAAGGATACGATCCTGTGAGTTATTTCTCTTCCAAGCCAGAAGAAGGGAATGAAAAAATCAGAATCAGTCATAAGGGCATCATTTATCAATTTGCATCGCAAGCTAACCTGGATAAATTCAAAGCTACACCTGATAAGTATGAACCTGCCTATGGAGGTTGGTGTGCCTACGCCATGGGAGCTACTGGTGAAAAAGTAAAAATCGATCCAGAAACTTTCAAGATTATAAATGGTAAACTTTATCTCTTCTATAACTTCTGGGGTAACAATACACTTACTGATTGGAATGCTGAGGAAACAAAACTCAAAGACGCTGCTGATAAGAACTGGAAGAAGATCATTCAATAAAAGCCAATAGCATCATTCCGTCGCCGCTAAGAATGACGCTAATGTTAATTTTGTTTTATTAAATTATATTTGCTTTAAGACTAATCAATATGAATTTATCCAAAGCGTGTGAAAATATACTAATTCAATTAGCTGCTTTTGTTGAGCAGATTAATGAGCATGATTTTTCCAGGCC
>DATCRE010000679.1:0-16761 GCA_036569145.1 Cyclobacteriaceae bacterium | reverse complement strand
ATTATACAAGAATTCTACATAAATTAAACACAAAGTAGTAAAGAGCACTTATCCACAAATCAACATGGCTTATTATTCTTATTATATATATAAATTAATAATAAAATTAAAAGCATGTGTATTGTTCATATCCTTAAGTCTGAGCTTAGGAATAGATTGTGCTTCAGCTCAAAATCAAAATGAAATAAAACTAGCCGGCGAATACCTTATTAAAGGTGAAAAAAAGAAAGCCGTTGAATTGTATCGCGAGCTCAGTAAAAACGAAAGTAACCTGCCATTCATACACAATCCTTATTTGGAAACAATGCTTGATCTAGGGATGTTTGACGATGCGGAAGTATATCTAAAAAAAATTTCGAAAAAAGACTCGGATAATCTTCTCTACCAGCTCGACATGGGCTTCGTCTATGTTCGAATTGGAAATTTACCTAAGGCAGATAAACATTTTAAAAATCTGATCTCTGAAAACAAAGCGGATGTTCATCGAACGAAACTTATGTCTGATTACCTTACATCAAAATCGTTGATGACTTATGCCACGCAATGTCTGATTGAGAGCCGCGAATTTCTTGGCAATCCTTTTATGTTCTGCTTGGAGCTCGCGACGCTCTATCGTCTTCAGGGACAGCGCGAAAAAATGGTACAGGAATACCTGACTTACGTAACCCAGAATTCGGGAAACATTCAATACGTAAAAAATGTAATGCAGGCTTTGCTTACCAAACCTGAAGACCTGGAGAGTCTTGAAAAACTACTTTATGAAAAAGTGCAACAACAACCTGATTTCGATGTATACTCAGATTTGTTGATTTGGGTAACGATGCAGCAAAAGAACTTCCATGCTGCTTTTATTCAAGCCCGAGCTTATGATAAGCGATATAAAAAAGAAGGTGAGAAAAGCATGGAGGTTGCACGAGTCGCATTAGATAATGATGATTACAATGAGGCCTTAAAAATTTATCAATATGTCATTCGTGAATTTCCATCATCACCTAATTTCATGTTAGCACGGCTTGGTTTAATGCACACCCATGAAGCTCGTCTTAGAAACAGCTACCCCGTTAATCTGGATTCTGTCAAAAAACTTATTGTTAACTATCAAAAATTCATTAACCAGTATCCAGAAAATAATAACTCTATTGATGCGGCAAGAAACGAAGCTTTGTTGTACGCCAATTATCTTGACGAAAAAGATTCTGCAGTCCACATTTTAAATAATCTGATATCAAACCCAAGGAGCTCACCAACATTGCGGGCGAAAGCAAAACTTGACCTGGGAGATATTTATTTATTATTAAATCAGCCATGGGAATCATCTTTGCTCTATTCACAAGTTGAGAAGACACAAAAAGAAAATCAAATTGGGTATGATGCAAAATTGAGGAATGCAAAATTATCGTACTATAAGGGCGATTTTAAATTAGCCCAGGAACATCTTGATATTTTAAAAGAAGCAACTACGCGCGAGATCGCCAACGACGCTCTTGATCTAAGCATGCTTATTAAAGAAAATACAGGCTTCGACACTTTAGGGTTGGCGCTTAAAGAATATTCAGCTATTGAATTGTTGCTTTATCAAAATAAAACAGATGAAGCTCTCCAACGAATATCCCAGCTGAAGCAGGGAAAAGTAAATTCAGAACCAATATCTAATCAGACAATTTTGGATGATGTGTATTGGCTTGAAGCCAACATCAGGATGAAGCGAGGAGAATTTCAGGAATCCATTGACTTACTTGAAAAAATAGTGAAAGAATTTGGCGAAGATGTTTTAGCCGATGACGCTTATTTTTTGCAAGCTGAGATTTATGAGCGCCAGTTAGGCAACAAAGAAAAAGCTAAAGAAATTTATAGAGAATTTTTAAATAAATATCCTGGTAGTGTTCATGCTGCCGATGCCCGCAAGCGCTTTAGAGAACTTCGCGGAGACTTTGATCCGAAAAACCCATAGCGTTTCCTGCATTCCAGATCTCCCAAGAGATTATACAAGCCCCAAAACAATCATTTAGGGATTGCTCGACTGTTCCATTCCCAGGATAAATTCTTTAAAAAATATTTAATGCAAAATAGTATGCATGCATAACAAATATTTTATAGCTTCGTTAGGGTTGAAAACGTATGCGGAAAGAGGAAACTATCGATCATCATATTAAAACGGCATGGCATGCTATTGCTCGCATGTATAACCAGCAAGCTGTCAAGTATGATATTACTATGTCAATGGGTTTTGTGTTGTTGAATATAAATTCTGAAGATGGAACACCCGCTACCAAAATTGCGCCCTTGATGGGACTTGAGGCTAGGAGTCTTACACGTTTACTCAAAACTATGGAAGAAAAAAGTCTGATCTACCGCAAGGCCGATGAAACAGACAAACGACTCGTAAGAATTTATTTGACTAAAGCGGGGAAAGAAAAGAAGGAACGATCAAGACAGGTTGTATTGAAATTTAACAACTGCGTTAGAGAAAATGTATCCGAAGCAGATTTGAAAATTTTCTTCGATGTACTTCAAACAGTCAATGGCATAATTGAGAAAAATAACATTTATCAAAAAGTAAGTATTTAAAATAGTGTTGATCACGCTCCTATTGCGGGCGTTCCTTCAACCACCAACAGAAACATGAGTATGAATAGAACAATTCGAAAAGTTGCCGTATTAGGTTCTGGCATAATGGGCTCACGTATTGCGTGTCATTTTGCCAACATTGGCGTTGAGGTTTTGCTGCTTGATATTGCTCCCAAAGAGCTAACAGAAGATGAAAAGAAAAAAGGTTTGACGTTAGATCATCCCGTCGTAAAAAACAGAATTGTTAAAAGTTCGTTCGAAGCTACGCTTGTGGCTAATCCAGCACCACTGTATAGCAAAAAATTTGCATCGCGTGTAAAGCTCGGAAACTTTACTGACGACATGGCAAAAATTAAAAATTATGATTGGACTATTGAAGTAGTTGTTGAGAACCTCGATATAAAAAAGAAAGTCTACGAAGAAGTTGAAAAATATAGAACACCAGGCACTCTTATAACATCAAACACTTCGGGTATACCCATTCATCTGATGGCTGAAGGAAGAAGCGAAGATTTTCAAAAGCATTTCTGTGGCACACACTTTTTCAATCCGCCGCGTTATTTACGACTATTAGAAATTATTCCAACACCAAAGACAGATCCAGCAATTGTAAAATTTCTGATGAACTATGGTGATCTCTACCTTGGCAAAACAACTGTGCTTTGTAAAGATACACCAGCGTTTATTGCCAATCGGGTTGGAATTTTCGGAATCATGAAAGTTGTTGATTCCATGACCAAGTTAGATTTGAATGTTGATGAAATAGATAAGCTAACAGGACCAGTTATCGGAAGACCAAAGTCAGCTACATTCAGAACGTCAGATGTTGTTGGTTTAGATACGCTCGTAAAAGTTGCCAACAATTTATATACAGGCTTGCCAAATGATGAAGGAAGAAATCTTTTTAAACTTCCTGAAATAATTGCAAAACTTGAGCAGAACAAATGGCTTGGCGATAAGACAGGTCAAGGTTTCTATAAAAAAACAAAAAATGCAAAAGGCGAAACGGAAATTCTAACACTCAATCTGAAAACATTAGAATACGAGCCTAAAGCAAAAGCGAAATTTTCGACACTCGAGTCAACAAAGACAATTGATAATTTAAAAGAACGATTTAAAGTACTGCTTGCAGGTAAAGATAAAGCAGGTGATTTTTATCGTGACTCGTTCTATGGATTGTTTCAATATGTAAGCAATCGCATTCCAGAAATTTCAGATGAGCTTTACAGAATTGATGATGCACTTTGTGCCGGCTTCGGTTGGGAACTTGGTCCTTTTGAAACATGGGATGCTGTTGGCCTGGAGAAGTCAATTCAATATATGGAAAGCTCAGGCTATAAACCAAATCAATGGGTTTATGATATGCTCGCTGCCGGAAACAAATCATTCTACAAAGTTGAAAGTGGTCAGCGAAAATATTACGATCTTCCTACAAAATCATACAAGAGCATTCCAGGTAAAGAAGAATTTGTAATTCTTGAAAACCTAAGTGATAAAATCGTCTGGAAAAATGCTGAGTCGAAAGTAACTGATCTTGGTGATGGAGTTATAAATTTTTCATGGCATAGCAAGAGTTACACACTTGGAAGTTCAGTTATTGAAGGATTAAATAAATCAATTGAGTTAGCCGAAAAAAATTATCGTGGTCTTGTTATCGGACACCAAGGTCCAGATTTTTCATTGGGTGCAAATCTTGGATTGGTGTTTATGTATGCCATTGAACAGGATTATGATGAACTTGATTTTATGGTTCGTGCATTTCAAAATTCAACCATGCGTATTCGCTATTCATCAGTGCCAGTTGTGGTTTGTCCTCAGGGAAGAACATTAGGTGGAGGTTGTGAGATGACATTGCATGCAGACAAAGTTCAGGCTGCTGCTGAAACATATATTGGATTAGTTGAAGTTGGTGTGGGCCTAATACCTGGCGGTGGAGGTACAAAAGAATTTACGAAACGCGTTAGTGATTCTATTCAAGATGGCGACGTAGAATTGAATGCACTTCAAAATGCATTCATGAATATCGCTACTGCAAAAGTGGCAACCTCATGGCAGGAAGCAAAGGAAATGGGAATCATCCGCGAACAAGATGCTGTGAGCTTAAACAGAGACAGACAAATTCTGGATGCGAAAAATGCAGTAATAGAGTTATCAGATGCAGGTTATACCATGCCACAGCAAGCAAAAAATATTAAAGTGCAAGGTCGAACAGGTTTAGCACTTTTTCAGGCTGGCGTTTACGGAATGAAAATGGGTCGCTATATATCTGATCATGATATGAAGATTGCCATGAAGATTGCTAACGTTATGTGTGGTGGCGATCTCACATCGCCACAAGAAGTAAGTGAACAATATCTTCTCGATTTGGAGCGAGAAGCATTTGTTTCACTTTGTGGAGAGAAGAAAACTCTTGAACGAATTCAATCAATTCTTACCGGAGGCAAACCTCTTCGTAATTAATTATCACTAAAAAAATTAAAACTATGGATGCATATATAGTTGCCGGATTTAGAACAGCCGTTGGAAAAGCAAAGAAAGGTGGCTTTCGTTTTGTAAGACCCGATGATCTTGCTGCCGATGTTATTAGACATTTAGTAAAGTCAATTCCTGGTCTTGAGAATAAGATGGTGGATGACCTCATTGTTGGTAACGCTGTCCAGGAAGCTGAACAAGGCATGCAGATGGGAAGAATGATTTCCTTGTTAGCACTTGGTATCGAAGTACCAGGTATGGTTATTAATAGATATTGTGGTTCTGGTTTAGAAGCTATCGCAATAGCATCTGCCAGAATACAAGCGGGACAGGCCGATATTATCATTGCTGGCGGGGCAGAATCAATGTCTCTCGTACCAGTAATGGGATGGAAAACAGCATTGAACTATTCGATCGCAAAAGATAATCCTACATACTATACGAGTATGGGTTTAACAGCTGAAGAGGTTTCAAAACAGTATAATATTTCACGTGAAGATCAGGACAAGTTTTCATACGAATCACACATGAAAGCTGCAGCAGCGATTAAGGCAGGAAAATTCAAGGATGAGATTGTACCAATAACTGTGAACGAAATTTATGTTGATGAAAGCAGTAAAAAGAAAACAAGACAATTTGTAGTTGATACAGATGAGGGTGTAAGACCTGATACGACAGTTGAAGGACTTGCAAAATTAAAACCTGTGTTTGCAGTTGGTGGGTCTGTTACAGCAGGAAATTCATCACAAACATCAGATGGTGCAGCCTTTGTTGCTGTGATGTCTGAGAAAATGATGAAGCAATTAAACCTTAAGCCAATTGCCAGACTAATGAGTTATTCCGTTGCTGGAGTTGATCCACGCATTATGGGAATTGGACCAGTTGCCGCAGTACCCAAAGCACTTAAGATAGCCGGCAAAAAATTAGGAGACATCGATCTTATCGAATTGAATGAAGCTTTTGCTGCACAATCTCTTGCGGTTGTTCGTGAACTTGGTATTGATACAAACAAATTAAATCCAAATGGTGGAGCTATTGCAGTCGGCCATCCGTTAGGTTCATCGGGCGCCAGATTATCCGTACAACTCTTCAATGAAATGCGCAGACAAAATAAAAAATATGGACTTGTAACAGCATGTGTTGGCGGGGGCCAGGGAGTTGCTGGTGTTTATGAGTTCTTGAATTAAAAAATGATTTCAAAAAATTAACCTTACTGATATGTCTACCATCACAGAACAAAAGAAAGCTATAAAAGGCGGAGAGTTTCTGATCCGCGAAACAGAAGCTAACGAAATATTTATTCCCGAAGAATGGAATGAAGAGCAACGAATGATTGCAACGACATGTAAAGATTTTTTAAAACAAGAAGTATATCCGCGCCTGGATGAGATAGACACTCAGAAAGATCCGAAGCTCATGCCTTCAATTTTAGATAAAGCTGGTGAGTTAGGTTTGTTAGGAACATCTGTACCACAAGAGTACGGAGGTTTCGGAATGAATTTTAATACCACTATGCTTGTGGCTGAAGAAATTGGTGCTGGCTATTCAGTGGCAGTTGCATTATCAGCACATACAGGTATAGGTACACTTCCTATTTTATATTATGGCAATGAAGAACAAAAGAAAAAATATTTGCCAAAGCTTGCTACCGGTGAATACAAAGCTGCTTACTGTTTAACGGAACCGGACTCTGGCTCGGATGCTAACTCTGGAAAAACAAAAGCAGTTCTTTCATCAGATGGAAAACATTATGTAATCAACGGACAGAAAATGTGGATTACAAATGGTGGCTTTGCGGATGTCTACATTGTGTTTGCAAAAATAGATAACGACAAAAATCTAAGTGCCTTCATAGTTGAAAAAGCATTTGGAGGAATTACCATGAATGAAGAAGAACATAAGATGGGTATTAAGGGATCATCTACCCGCCAGATCTTTTTCAATGACTGTAAAGTGCCTGTCGAAAATATGTTGAGCGAGCGTGAGAACGGTTTTAAAATAGCAGTAAATATTCTGAATGTTGGTCGTATAAAATTAGGCGTTGCTGCTATTGGCGGAAGTAAGAAAACAATTTCCACGGCAGTAAACTATGCTAAAGAACGCAAACAGTTTGGAACATCCATTTCAAATTTCGGTGCTATCAAGCATAAGATTTCCGAAATGGTTACAAAAGTTTTTGCATCAGAGTCGGCGTGTTATCGCGCAGGTCAAAACATTGATGATGCGTACGAAGGCTTAGTTGCCGGTGGGCTTGAATCGGGAAAAGCAAAACTTAAAGCGCTTGAAGAATTCGCTATAGAGTGTGCCATCATGAAAGTTCATGGATCGGAAGTTCTTGACTTTGTTGTTGATGAAGGTGTTCAGATTTATGGTGGTATGGGTTTCTCGGCAGAAGGGCCAATGGATCGTGCATATCGCGATGCCCGTATTAACAGAATATTTGAAGGCACAAATGAAATCAACAGAATGCTTACCATTGACATGTTGATGAAGCGCGCCATGAAAGGACAGATTGACCTGATGACTCCAGCAATGGCAGTTCAAAAAGAACTCATGGCAATTCCTGATTTTGGTACGGATGAAGACACCGCGATTTTTGCGAAAGAAAAGAAAGCAATTCGCAATCTTAAAAAAGCAGGGCTTGTTGTTGCAGGGGCTGCTGTTCAGAAATTTATGATGAAGTTTTCTGAAGAACAAGAAGTCTTAATGAACCTGGCAGACATACTAATTGAATTATATGTTGCGGAGTCTACTTTACTGCGTGTTGAAAAATTGATAGCGCTGAAAGGAGAGAAGGAAGCAGAAATTCAAAAAGAGATGGCGATTATTTATTTGCACTACGCTATCGAGAAAGCTGCATCAGTTGCTAAGCAAGCTATCTATGCATTTGCTGATGGCGATGAATTGAGACTTATGCTTCTTGGATTGAAGAGATTCACCAAGATAGATCCTTATAATTTGAAAGAAGCGAGAAGAAAAGTAGCCAACTATGTAATAGAAAAAGGCGAGTATCCATTTTAACCAAAACTGATAGATTCGTTTGAAAAAGCCTGGGCTAATACCTGGGCTTTTTTATGAACAATATCATGTTCACTATTGAACAAATTCTAGATCATTGAAAAACGAAAACTTCGTTTCTACAATAAATAAAGCATTACATAAAACTGGAATTGAATTTGTTTATGGCATAAAGGAATAAAACTCCTATAGTATGTCAAAAGCATTAGCCACCATTGTAATTTTATTTGCAGCTATTATTTTCTTCCCTCTAGCCATCGGAATATGCGGAGGAGTTTTTGGAGTTGTTGCAGGAGTATTCGGCGCTGTCTTTGGATTAATTGGTGGAATATTTGGCGCTGTCTTTGGTGCTATCGGTAGCTTATTCAGTATACTTTTTCACACCAGTTTTATAGTGATTATCATTATATGCATTGTAGTAGTAATTGCCAGCAAGTCGAACTCAAGACGTTAATTCATTATGTGATAGGATGTCTGTTGTACAAAATTGGATTAAGAAAATAACGACTGTACACCGGATATCTTTTTATAGATTGAATTTGAGGTCTCTTATCTTTTGAAAAAATAATCTTGTAATAGAATTCATATCCTTTTTCAACTCTGATATCCTTTCTAACAAGATACCACTCTTTGTCGTATGGATTCAATACTTTAACCTGTACGTGAAATAGGCCAGGCTTACTTGCAATACGAACAAAACTTCCGGCTTCTTTATTATAAAGTTTGCCATTAACATAAACATGCATTTGCGAATGTCTTTCTGCCTGAATAGCTATGCCTGAAATATATGCATATGAAAAAAAAGAAGAACAGATTAAAACAATAATCAAACCCAGCGTTTTCATAACCTTATCGTTTTTTATATAAACGCAACAGCCATGCCAGAGTTGATATATTTACTTTATATACAATAAAAGAGAACAAATAAAAAAGCAGCAATAGTGGTTACTATTGCTGCCCGTTAATAACACGATCTTTAGTTATCTAACTATTTTTCCATTTAATGCTGCAACCAATAGCCTTAGTTTTAGAAGTAGTTACAGGTTTCTTTTGAAGAAGTTCGTCCACTGCATTTTCAACATACTTTTTGTCTGCAGATGAAGCATCACGAACATTATTATCTATCGCACCGATGTAGGCTACTTTAAATGTCTGTTCATTTCTTACCAAAACAAAAACGTGAGGTGTATTAGTTGCACCGAATGCTTTTGCAACAGATTGAGTTTCGTCAATTAGATAGGGAAAAGAATACTTGTTCTTCTTAGCGTGTTCTACCATTTCAGTAAAAGAATCGCCAGGAGATACTTCGGGATCATTTGCGTTGATGGCAATAACAGGAAATCCTTGTGATGAATATTTTTTATCGAGAGAAATGATTCTATCATTATAGGCTTTGGAGTAAGGACAGGTGTTGCAATCGAAAATGAGGATCACTCCTTTCCCAGTTTCAAAATCTGCTAAAGAAACATTTTTTCCATCAACATTTTTTAACTTGAAATCAGCAACAATATCACCGATGTCATAACCAGATTTAAAACTTTTACCATTAACCAACACGCATGCGATGAGCAATAGGATTATTTTAACGACTAAATTTTTCATATTTAAAAAGTTAGATATCCATTATTCTTTTATTTCTTTTATGAGACTCTCAAGTTCTCCATCAACGAGTTCTTTTTCAATAAATTTTCTTTTACCGGTTTTTGTGTTTAGCAGAAGTGTTGCAGGAATAGCACCTGACCAATCTTTATCAACCTTATCAATCCATGAATTGTAATCAATGTCATCGAGCAGCACCACCGTCGACTTTATCTTTTTAAGTTTTACAAAATTTTTAACCTTATCAATCTTGTCGGCAAAGTCCAGACTGATTAATGTCACCTTAACGCCTTCTTGGGATGCCTGTTCGTTGATGGCTTCAATAAGAGGTAACTCTTTTACACATGGCGCACACCAGGTGGCCCAAAAATTAATAATTTGTATTGATGCTGACTTATCGTCAAGTAACTTTTGAATGGTATTAAACTTAACTACATCAATTTCCTGCTGAGCAAAAGCAGATGTTGTAACAAGAAAAAAAAGAGCCGTAATTTTTATCATAAAGCCGTGTAATGTTTACATAAATCTTGAACAAAAATGCTAATTTTCAATGAGTTAGAGATATTCATAAATGATCAAAAAAAGATATCCACAAATCAATCGAGTTATCCACATTATCATAATATTATCTATTAAAATACTGATTTTCAATAATTTATATCCATCATTTTAAATCCTTTCTTTGTGGACAACTCTTGATCACTGAAAATAGTTGAGAAAAACTGTCTAAAAACCTTAATTTTCAGATAGTCAGAAATATAGCTTAGAAAACAATCAAAATTGTAATCATTTAAACCTCAAATGAATCCTTCTACAAAACGTATAAGAAGTCTTTTCAAGATAAAATATCCAATAATTCAGGCAGGCATGGTGTGGTGTAGTGGCTGGCGTCTTGCGTCTGCAGTTAGTAATGCAGGAGGCTTAGGCCTTATCGGAGCAGGCTCTATGCATCCTGAGTTATTACAAGAGCACATACTAAAATGTCGAAAAGCTACGAATCATCCATTTGGTGTAAATGTGCCATTACTTTATCCTGAAATAGAAAAAATAATGGACATCATCATTAACAATGATGTCAAAATTGTTTTTACATCAGCAGGCAATCCTTCAACATGGACTTCAATGCTTAAGGCAAAGAATATCATTGTTGTTCATGTAGTCTCAAGCATAAAGTTTGCTATTAAAGCAGAACAAGCCGGTGTTGATGCAATAGTGGCTGAAGGTTTTGAGGCCGGAGGACATAATGGAAGAGAAGAAACTACCTCTTTTGTTTTATTGCCTTTAGTGCGAGACAGTATTAAAATTCCTTTGATTGCTGCTGGTGGTTTAGCATCTGGCAGAGCGATGTTGGCTGCAGAGGTTCTTGGTGCGGAGGGTTTTCAAATTGGAAGTCGCTTTGCTGCAAGCGAAGAATCTTCAGCACATATTAATTTTAAAAAAAGAGTGATAGAGTCAAATGAAGGAGACACTGCACTAACACTTAAACGAATTACTCCCGTAAGGCTCATCAAGAATAAATTTTATCAATCTATTGATGAAGCTGAAAAAAGAGGTGCATCAGTTGACGAATTGAAAACTTTGCTTGGAAAGCGGAGAGCAAAGCTTGGAATTTTTGAAGGAGATCTTGAAGAAGGTGAACTTGAAATAGGTCAAGTTTCAGCTGGTCTCAGCAATATTGAATCTGCTTCAACTATTGTTGAGGACTTATGGAATAATTATGAAAACGCACGCAAATTGTTTGCTAACTGTTAGCTTTTACCCCCTTGCGAAAAATAGCTTTTGACTTTTCTTTTGAATCATCAATTGGAGGGTCTGCTTTGAATATATTTTCATACCAGGTTTGATAGTCTTTAAACTGAATACAGTCGCGAACTACTTTGCCATTCATTAGAATTTTGATGATGATGTTTTTATTCAAGGTTTTCGCTAAAATTTCCTGCTGTTCTTGGGGCAATTCAGCAATTTGAATGTACTCTATTCCTTTGAATATTTTCGACTTCACTTTCATAACTTAATAGCAGAAATTGATACGAGAATAGGATCAATTAGTAACCTATTCAATATACAACATTAATATTAAATTACTTTGCAATATAAGTAACTCGTTATAAGGATTGATTGAAAGTTAAATAGCAGGAATGAGCAGTTTTTTTGAAACTCCTATAGTTTATTTAAAGGGTGTGGGCCCACAACGTGCTGCGCTATTTAATAAAGATTTGAACATATTCACTTTTGGTGATCTGATTCAACATTATCCTTTCCGATACGAAGACAGAACTAAATTTTATTTTATTGCTGAACTCAATGAAGAATTACCTTTTGTTCAACTCAAAGGAAAAATTATTTCAAAGGAAATTATCGGTGATAAATTTAAAAAAAGATTAGTAGCACAGTTCTCAGACGGAACAGGTGTACTTGAATTAGTATGGTTTCAAGGTATTAATTGGGCGAATGAAAAAATTAAACTTGGGGTACCTTATGTAACATTTGGAAAGCCCACCAGATTTGGGAGTAAATTCAGTATTGCCCACGCTGAATTAGAACTTCAATCAGAGCAGAATGAAAAAGGAGGATTTCTTCAGCCGGTCTATCCATTAACGGAGAAATTGCGAACGAGGCATATTGATAGCAAAACAATTTCAAAACTACAGCAGGAACTCTTACAACTGGCAAAAGATAAAATCAGAGAAACACTTCCATCGAAAATAATTTCCCGAAATCAATTTATATCGAAAACAGAAGCGATTTTCAATATTCATTTTCCAAAGGGCATTGAAATATTAAATGAGGCTAAGCATAGGCTAAAATTTGAAGAGCTTTTTTTTATTCAGCTCCGAATGTTGAAACTGAAATTAGTAAGGCAAGATAAATTTCGGGGACAAATTTTTAATGATGCTTCGTTGCTTACCGAGTTTTATAATAATCATTTACCATTTCCATTAACTGATGCACAGAAACGTGTTGTGAAAGAAATCTACGCGGACTTAAAAAAAGGACAACAAATGAACAGGCTTCTACAGGGTGATGTAGGGAGTGGTAAAACCGTTGTGGCTTTCATTTGTATACTTATTGCTATAGGCAGCCAGGCTCAATGTACACTGATGGCACCGACTGAAATTTTAGCACAACAGCATTATAAAAATCTGAAACAGTATGCGGATAAAATGCAGATCTCTATAGCCTTGCTCACGGGCTCAACAAAGAAAAAACAACGAACGGAAATTCATAAAGCACTTCAGGGAGGTGAATTGAAATTGTTAATAGGAACGCATGCATTGCTGGAGGAAGAAGTTCAGTTTAAGAATTTAGGTTTAGCTATTATAGATGAACAGCATCGCTTTGGCGTGGCTCAACGATCGAAGCTTTGGAAAAAGAACACGCAAACATATCCACATGTTTTGGTCATGACTGCGACACCTATTCCACGAACGTTGGCGATGACTTTATATGGAGATTTAGATATTTCTACGATTGATCAATTGCCAGTAGGAAGGAAGCCAATAAAAACTATTCACAATTATGATGCTCATCGTTTAAAGGTGAATCAATTTTTGCGTGATCAGATTGCAGCAGGAAGACAGATTTATATAGTATACCCGTTAATTGAAGAATCTGAAAAGCTAGACCTTAAACATTTGATGGATGGATATGAAAGTATCTGCCGGGCATTTCCGGATGTAGCCATTAGCATTCTTCATGGCAAGATGAAACCCGAAGCAAAAGATTTTGAAATGGCCCGTTTTGCAAAAGGAGAAACGAAAATTATGGTGGCAACCACGGTTATTGAAGTTGGCGTTGATGTACCAAACGCTTCTGTTATGGTTATTGAAAATGCCGAGCGTTTTGGTCTTTCACAACTTCATCAGCTGCGAGGCCGTGTGGGTCGGGGAGCTGAACAATCATATTGTATTTTGATGAGCAACTATAAGTTGAGTGCTGAATCTAAAGTACGTTTAGAAACGATGGTGAAAACCAATAATGGTTTTGAGATAGCGGAGACTGATCTTAAACTTCGTGGACCTGGTGATTTAATGGGTACTCAGCAAAGTGGTGTACTTGATCTGTTAATAGCAGATCTTGCTAAAGATGGAGAATTATTAAAACAGGCGCGCGAAACTGTTACGGAGATTCTCAATGAGGATCCTGATTTGGTAAAACCTGAAAACCAGGTTATCAAAACACAAGTTGAATCAATGAGAAAAACAACTGTTAATTGGAGCCGAATTAGTTAACTACTTTTTTTGTAACAGTAAATTTTGAGGTGGTCACGATAGACATCGGTATCTCCATATCAGTAGGGATCATTCCACCCGCCAGAAGATTCATGTTTCCTTTGATCTCTGAATTTATATTAACCTGTGTGGGCCATGCTGTTTTTATATTTACAGCACTTGTAACTTTTTGTTCTCCGGCTAAATCAAAAGTTGATTTAATGTTATTGGGCAAACTCACAATTTTTGTTTTGTCTGTTGTATTAGTCACGCCACTTGCTGTAAGATTAGCAACCTCACCTGTGATGTTTGCAACACTCCAGGTATTTTCTGTTTCAAGCGGAAAGCTTGATCCTGTTCCTATTTTATTTTTCCATTGTTCACCAGGATTAACAGCATTTTCAGGATAACTGGCCAGAACCATTTGAAAGGATGCTTTCAATGAACTTTCACTCAAATTTTGTTGAAGCGTAGATTTCATTGCGCTAAGCTGTTCATTACTCAAACCAAGTGACGAAAAATCTGACCATAAATTTTCTTCACCGTCAATGCTCTCAATGTTGCCTTGCTTAGTAATTGTAATTGTAAATGGTTTATCCATTAACGACTTCATTACTTTATTTTCCAGTTTCTCCTGATCACCGTTTGAGTCAAGATCCTGAGCACCCATGCCTGCAGGTAATTTCATGCTCATACTCATTGAAGAATAACGAGCTTCAAGTTTGGCGCCATTTGATGTAAGTGTCAAAACTTTGAGAAGCATAGATGCCTTTATAGTATTTTCGACTACTTGATCCATACCCATAATGCTTTGCTTTATGGTTTGATTTGACACCTGTACCCAATCGTATTGATCGCCAACTTTAAAAACGTATTGAAATTTTACTGCCTTTGGAATGCTAGTGAAAGAGACAGTAAACAATGCAATAATGAAAAAAGCGACTCTCATTTGTAGACAGATTTAAATTGTAGTTAAGATCATAAAACTAAGAATAAACCAGCTCCTTCTTACTTCCTTTAACCATGAAAATATACTTCGATTGCTTCGAGATTGAATCATGCTTGTCTCTGCAGCTGTATTAACCTTCTCGACAGTATAAAAAGCTGTTGGCAATAGTTCTTTTAATTTTTGTAACATTCTTTCAAGCTGATCTCTTTCGAGTACAGTGAATACCAGATTTTCATGACCATCAGGTCCCTGAGCGTTTACATGCGTAAACCGATAACCATGAAGGTTGAAGAATTTAATAAGAGAACTAACATCTTTTCTTGTAATGATTCTTACGATTACTTTTCCATACGCTATTTTTTCTTCAATGATCATTCCTACAAAAATGCCTGATGCAAAGCCTGCCGGGTATGCTACATAACAGATCCAGTTATCTAAGTGTTCAAATATTTGCCGGATTGCCATAAGCCAGATGAATGATTCAAAAAAACCAAGCAGAGTTGCCGTCCATTTTCTTCCTCCTAAGACGTAGATTATTCTTATCGTATTGATTGATACATCTGCTATCCGCGCGAAAAAAATGAGTAGCGGAAGAATGATCAGACTAAAAAGATTTTCTGACAAGCCGATACTTTGAATAAAGAATGATTCCATCACAATAAAATTACCACATTCAGATTAATTAAAGTATCTATGCAGGATTAATCCACAAATAATCCACAAGCTAATCTGGATTGTTCTTGTTAATCGTTATATCATCTGTGTAATCTCTTTGATTCAGTTATCAACAAATGTGAATAAGTTTTTTCAGATTCATGAGTTTAAGAATTATTCTTATCCAAAGAGATCCTGAAACACTTCAGTTAGTTTGCTAAATGATTTAACCTGTATTTTGGTTTTCTTAAGATCAAGAGATTTCTGACTGTATTTAGAAATATAAATTTCATGAAAGCCTAGCTTCTCTGCTTCAGAAATGCGCTGATCAATTCTATTTACAGCTCTCAGTTCACCACCCAATCCTATTTCGGCAGCAAAGCATGCTTTATCAGAAACAGGTATTTCTTCCATGGATGAAATAATAGAAATGCAAATAGCAAGATCAATAGCGGGATCCTCAACTTTGATACCGCCAGCCATATTTAGAAAAACATCTTGCATACCCATTTTAAATCCGCATCGTTTTTCAAGAACGGCAAGTAACATATTAAGTCTCTTCTGATCGAAGCCCGTAGGTGTTCGTTGTGGTGTGCCATAAGATGCCGGACTCACCAAAGACTGTATTTCAATAAGTAGTGGCCTGTTGCCTTCAATAGTAGCACCAATTGTTGCTCCACTAACATGACCATCTTTTTGTGATATCAATATCTCTGAAGGATTTGAAACTTCGCGGAGACCTGAGCCCAGCATTTCATAAATACCAATTTCCGAAGTTGAACCAAATCTGTTTTTGGTAGTTCGAAGAATGCGATATGCCAAATGCCTGTCCCCTTCAAACTGTAATACTGTATCCACCATGTGTTCGAGTACTTTTGGTCCGGCCAGTAAACCATCTTTGGTGATGTGACCAACCAGAAATACAGGAGTGTTATTCTCTTTTGAGAAACGCATTAACTCCCCAGCACACTGACGAACTTGTGCCACGCTGCCAGCGGTAGAATCAAGAACATTAGAATACAATGTTTGTATGGAATCAATGATGACCAGGTTTGGCTCAACAGATTCAATGGCTAAAAAAATATTCTTTGTGTTGGTCTCGGTAAGTGTAAAGAAGTTTTTGTTAGCGAGCTTTTGTGGTGAAGAGTCGTTCAATCTTTCAGCACGCATTTTTATTTGCTGCTCACTTTCTTCACCTGAAACATAAAGTATTTTTAAGTCACGAAGAGACAGCGCCAACTGCAGCATTAAGGTAGATTTACCAATACCGGGCTCACCACCGATAAGCAC
>DATCRE010000678.1:0-19088 GCA_036569145.1 Cyclobacteriaceae bacterium | reverse complement strand
AATAATATTCGTAACTTAAATCCATGCTTAATGACGAAAAACTTATCCAACTCAAAAAACTTCTGGTCAAACCTGATAAGAAGATAAAACTTGAAGATTACAACACATCTTATAAAGGCAAAGGTCTCAATAAAAAAGAAGCTGAAGCTCTTTTAGATGCAGGCCGCAAACATCTCGCCGAAATACAGGATAAACTTTATGCAGATAACCGCTATAGCGTGCTGATAATTTTTCAGGCTATGGATGCAGCTGGTAAAGACGGAGCAGTGAAGCATATTATGTCAGGCTTTAATCCATTAGGTGTAAAAGTTTATAGCTTTAAAGCGCCCACCGCACAAGAACTGGATCATGATTATTTCTGGCGCCATAACCTGGCTTTGCCAGCCCGTGGTGAAATAGCAATCCATAACCGATCACATTATGAAAATGTGCTGGTAACGCGCGTTCATCCGGAGTATATCTTAGGTGAGCATATTCCTGAGATTGACTCAATAAAGAATATCGATAAGGAGTTCTGGCAAGATCGTTTCAAGCAGATCAATCGCTATGAAAAGAACCTGGCGCAAAATGGAACCATTATATTGAAGTTCTTTCTTCACGTTTCTAAAAAAGAACAGAAGAAACGGTTTTTAGAGCGAATAGATGATCCGCTTAAGAACTGGAAATTCTCAGTGAGTGATTTAAAAGAGCGTGCTCATTGGGATGAATATCAGCGTGCTTATGAAGATGCCATCAGCGCCACTTCAAAAGAATACGCTCCCTGGTTTATTATCCCGGCCGATGACAAGTGGTATGCCAGGCTTGCTATAGCGGCGGTTATTTATCGTCAGTTTGAGCAATTAAAAATCAGTTATCCGTCAGTGAATGAATCGCAGAAAGAAGAACTTCAAAAAGCTCGTCTGCAATTGATAAATGAAGCTGAAAATGGAGGCGAAAAACGATCAAAAAAGAAGACCAATTCGGACGCATCATAAGACCTGAAAAACTGCTTATTTATAATCAATTATTAATCTTCTAAAGCTTCTTTTATTACTGTCAATAGAGTATTTTTGACGGTTCTGTAAATAGATAAAATGAGCGAAGTAAAAGATAAAGCACCCGCGAATTATTCAGCAAGTAACATTCAGGTTTTAGAAGGATTAGAGGCTGTTCGTAAACGCCCTGCCATGTATATTGGCGATGTTGGTATCAAGGGTCTCCATCATTTAGTTTGGGAAGTTGTAGATAACTCTATCGATGAAGCCTTAGGTGGTTATTGCGATGAGATTCACGTCTCTATAAATGACGATAATTCCATTTCTGTAGAAGATAATGGCCGCGGTATTCCAACCGACATGCACGAAAAAGAAAAACGTTCTGCCCTTGAAGTGGTAATGACCGTTCTTCATGCTGGTGGTAAATTCGATAAGAACACCTATAAGGTTTCCGGTGGACTTCACGGTGTTGGTGTATCGTGCGTTAACGCCCTTTCTGAAATGCTTCATGTTACTGTCTATCGCGAAGGCAAAATTTTCGAACAGGAATATGAGCGTGGAGGACCTAAGTATTCTGTCCGCATTATCGGCGAGTCAGATCGCAGAGGTACCACTGTAACCTTTAGGCCAGACAAAGAGATATTTGCAATCACCGAATATAACTACGAAACTGTGGCAACACGTTTACGTGAGCTTGCTTTCTTAAATCCAGGTATCAAAATTAATTTGAAAGACTGGCGTGAGAAAGATGAAAACGGAGAGCCTCGCAAGATTGCATTCCATTCTGTTGGTGGCTTGCGCGAGTTTGTAGATTATATTGATTCAACCCGTGAGAAATTAATTCCGGAACCCATCTACATTGAAAATGAAAAAGGTGAAATTCCGGTGCAGGTAGCATTGAGCTACAATACATCCTATAGCGAAAACCTTGTATCGTACGTTAACAACATCAACACACACGAAGGTGGTACACACGTTGCAGGATTTCGCAGAGCTTTAACTCGTACACTAAAAGCTTATGCTGACAAATCGGGCTTGTTAGAGAAGGCCAAGATAGAAATAACAGGTGACGATTTTCGTGAAGGTCTGACCGCTGTAATTTCTGTTAAAGTAGCTGAGCCTCAGTTTGAAGGCCAGACTAAAACCAAGCTCGGTAACTCTGAAGCTATGGGTGTTGTTGATCAGTCTGTTGGTGAAATATTGCAGAACTATCTCGAAGAACATCCCAAAGAAGCCAAACTGATTGTAAGCAAAGTTATATTAGCAGCTCAGGCTCGTCACGCAGCTCGCAAAGCGCGTGAAATGGTTCAGCGTAAAAATGTTTTAAGTGGTACAGGTCTGCCTGGTAAACTGGCCGACTGTTCAAGCACAGATCCGGGCATTTCTGAATTATATCTTGTTGAGGGTGATTCAGCAGGTGGCTCTGCCAAACAAGGTCGTGATCGTAACTTCCAGGCTATCCTTCCATTGCGCGGTAAGATTCTGAATGTTGAGAAAGCCCAGGAACATCGTATCTACGACAACGAAGAAATCAAGAACATGATCACGGCGTTGGGTGTGACCTTTGGTACAGAAGATGGCGATCGTGCACTGAACATGACGAAGCTTCGTTATCATAAAGTAATTATCATGACAGATGCGGACGTTGACGGTAGTCACATTCGCACGCTTATATTGACATTCTTCTTCCGCTACATGCGGGAGCTTATCGAAAATGGTTACGTATACATAGCGCTGCCACCACTTTACCTGGTAAAGAAGGGCAGAGAGGAACGTTATTGCTGGACAGAAGATGAGCGCGACATGTTTGTAAAAGAACTTGGAGGAGGTAAAGACGATTCTGTTGGCATACAACGTTACAAAGGTCTTGGTGAAATGAATCCCGAACAGCTTTGGTCTACAACGATGGATCCTAGCAAGCGTTCATTGAAACAAGTAAGCATTGAGTCAGCTGCCGAAGCTGATCATTTGTTCTCCATGCTCATGGGCGATGAGGTGGCTCCACGCAGGGAGTTCATCGAGACAAATGCAAAATATGCACGTATTGATATTTAATACATTAGAAGAATCTGGAATTTAGAATGTCAGCGTTACGATTTGCTCCATTCTGAATTCTGGATTCTAAATTCTATATTCTTTTTTTCATGAACGAAGCAATATCCCCCGATAGAGTTGCCCAGCAAATAGAAGAGAGTAATTACATTAGCCGCGATCTTAGCTGGTTACAATTTAATTACCGAGTTTTAGACCAGGCCCGGCATACTGACAGAAGTATTTTCGACAGACTTAAATTCCTTTCCATTACAGCATCGAACCTCGATGAATTTTGTACCATACGATTAGGAAGTTTATACAACTACCTCGATTATAATAAAGAGAGATTTGATTACAATGGCCTTCGGGAAGAGCCTTTTAGAAAATTGTTGCTTGGCGAAACACAACGATTTTTTAAAGATCAGAACGATTGTTATGTAAATGAATTAAAGCCATTGTTCTCTCAGAATGGGTTTAGTATTTGTGATTACAAGGATCTTTCCATTGAGAATACAGAAAAGGTAAGTCAATATTTTCTTAGAACGATTTACCCCATGCTTACACCAATGTTGTTTGATAACTATCACACCTTTCCAACCCTGATGAATAACAGGTTGTTGTTTGGTGTGGTAACAAAAAATCAACACGAAGGTCAGAATCAGCAGAGAGCATCATTTATCCAGGTGCCGAACAACTTGCCGCGCTTTTATGAAATTGTTGCCGACGATAAAATTCAATTCGTTCCTATTGAAGACATTATCCGGAATAACATTCATAACCTTTTCAGAAATGTAGAGATCGTTAGCATCAATATTTTCAGAATCAATCGTAACGGCGATTTTACTCTTGAAGAAAGTGAAGATATTGAATCTAATTTCCTCGAAGATTTAAAACGAAAAATTAAAACCCGTCGCTCAGGACGCGTAGTTCGGTTAGAAGTTGAAGAAAATCCTGATCCGTGGTTGATACGCTTGCTTAAAATTCAATGGGATCTCGATGAGCATAATATTTTTTATGTTCCGAATGATGCCATCATGGAGCTTCCGGGTTTGCTACAGATCATTAATCATAAAGAGTTCAGAAGCAAGAGATCGCATCCACCTGAGCAAATTAAGCCACTTAACTTTCCTGAGATTGGTTCGCGCGATTTATTTGAAGTGTTAAAGGAGCGCGATATATTATTGCATCATCCATACAACTCGATGGAGCCCGTTCTTGAGTTACTGGAGAAAGCTGCTGACGATCCTTTTGTACTCTCCATTAAAATAACAATTTATCGTGTAGCCAAAGAATCGCGCGTAACATCAGCATTATTAAAAGCTGCTGAAAATGGTAAACACGTAGCCGTTTTGTTTGAAGTAAAAGCACGCTTCGATGAAGAAAACAACTTACGTGAAGCTCAGCGTTTGCAAAAAGCAGGATGCTTTGTAATTTATGGCGTAAGCAGTTTAAAGACGCACACCAAGCTTCTTCTCATTGTCCGCAAAGAAGATGATGACAAAGTTGTTCGTTATGTACACCTGTCAAGTGGAAACTATAACGAATCAACATCAAGATTGTATGTTGATATTGGCTTATTAACTACCAAGGAAATCTACGCCAATGATGTATCTGAATTCTTTAACGTTATAACAGGACATTCTCAGCCAACAACATACAGAAACCTCATTACTTCACCCAGAGATATGCGCATTCAATTGTGTAATCTCGTTAAGAAGGAAGCTGAGAATGCTCGCGAAGGTTTGCCTTCTGGCATAGTGATTAAATTGAACTCATTACAAGACAAAGAATTAATTGATGAGTTGTATGAAGCATCGCAAGCTGGCGTACCAATAAAACTTATTATAAGAGGCATGTGTTGTCTCAAGCCTGGTCGTAAAGGACTAAGTGAGAACATAGAAGTGATTTCTATTGTAGGAGAGTACCTTGAGCACTCACGGATTTACTATTTCCACAATGTAGGTAATCCAAAAGTATACATTGGCAGCGCAGATGCCATGGTAAGAAGCTTTGATCGGCGCATAGAATCGTTGTTCTTGCTTGATGATGATTTTTTAAGAAAGCAAGCCATCAACAACCTTCGTTTTAACCTGAAGGATAATGTTAACGCCTACATTATGAAAGAAGATGGAAGCTATGCTATCAAAGAGCCAAATGGCGAAGCCCCTTTCAATGTTCATAAAGAATTCTATCGCGTAACGAGAGATATTGTGATGGAGGCAAAGCTGTTTTGAGGGAGCATTATTATGAGAAGAGATATATTCATTCAATCAGCTATCGATAAGCTTAATGCTAATACTTACCTGGAGATTGGAGTTCAACGAGCAAAGAATTTCTTTAAGATAAAGGCACCGTTCAAAATAGCCATCGATCCGAATTTTATCATTGGCTATACGCGATGGCTAATAAATCTTCCCAGTTTATTGCACAGCAAATTTTGTCAGGTTACCAGCAATGAGTTCTTTGAAAAGAAGGCGGTAAAAGTATTAAACAATAAGAAAATAGATGTAGCCTTCATTGACGGTTTGCATACCTATGAACAAGTGCTAACCGACTTTGAAAATTGTTTGAAGTATCTTTCATCTAACGGAGTTATATTATTTCATGACTGCAATCCTCAAACCGTAGTGAAAGCAGCCTATGCACATTCTCCAAAAGAAATGATTGAGAAGTTCAATCCTGCTGACAATGCAGAATGGAATGGAGATGTGTGGAAAGCAATAGCTCACATCAGATCATATTACAAGGATATTGAAATTTTTGTGTTGGATTGTGATTATGGCATTGGTGTTGCCCGCAGAGGAAAGCCTCATAATATGCTCACATATACGTCAACCGAAATCGGAGCGATGAGCTATGACGATTTTAATAAAAACAGAACAGCACTTCTTAATCTAAAATCACCAGAGTATTGGGATGAGTTTGTTAAAACACTATAAAGTATATGTTATAGTTGTTACCTATAATGGGGCACCGTGGGTAAATAAATGTCTTGGTTCACTTCGTAATAGTTCCTATCCAGTAAAAACAATTGTTGTTGACAACCAATCGTTTGATGATACAACAACAATCATCGAAAAAGATTATCCAGAAATTGATTTGATTAAGAGTCCAAAGAATCTTGGCTTTGGCAAAGGCAATAACATCGCGATAGCCAAATCATTAAAAGAAGGCGCAGACTATGTCTTTTTACTTAACCAAGACGCCTGGATAGAAAATGAAACTATTGAAAGATTAGTAACCGTTCACGCAGGAAATAAAGCTTATGGCATTCTAAGTCCATTGCACTATGGCGGTTCTGGTAAGTCACTTGATTTTGCTTTTAATCAATATTTGTTTAGGAAGTATGGACCGCATTTAGATAGCATTATCCAGTCAAGGGATAACGTTGTGTATGATGCTGATTTCATTAACGCTGCTGCCTGGATGCTAAGCAGAGAATGCCTAGAACAAGTTGGCGGCTTTGGATATCTTTTTGCGCATTATGGTGAAGACCGCGATTACATTCAACGTTTGAACTATCACCGACTAAAACTTGGATTCATTTCCACAACCAGAATCTTTCATGATCGTGAAGGAAAATCTTTTGATTTGTCGAAGCGTGAAAAGATGGTGTGGTATTATTATACAGGGTGCATTACAAGACTTGCCGATATCAATAAGAGTTTTACCAGCGGATTCTTTAGTGTTTCTTTCTGGTGCTTTCGCGATTGCGTTTATGCTTTTTTAAGGAAGCGATTTTTTTCTATAGCAGCTTTTTTCGAGATCATGAAAAAAGTCTTGAAAGCTAAAAGCGATATTATTGCCTATAGAACTCTCATTGCTAAGAGTGATAAATTTCTTTTTATATCTAATGCTGACTTAGAATAGCCGTTAATTTTTATTACGCTTGCTGATGGAGATGGGGCCTGGCCCGACAATATTTTTGTTTCGTGCAACTAAAAGTCCATCCCACGAAAATGTCTCATCCAGATCAGCAGAACATAGAATTTCAAAATTATTTTGACTGAGAAAATCTTCGCATTGATAGTGCAGCTCGTTGGAGTGAGTTGAAATAAATACGTAAGCAATTTTACCGGCCTTAAATGTATTCATAGCACCGTTCAGCATTTTGTATTCATAGCCTTGTATATCGCTGTGAAGAACATGAATGAATTCAACCTGATGCTTCTCTACCAAGTAGTCAACCGAGTACGTTGGAATGTTTGATTTAAGATTGGTTTGTTGGTCAATAAATCCTAAATCAAAAGTGCCCTGGAGTTTATTCAGTTTAAAATTCAATTTTCCGAAATTCATTTTATGTGGATCGGGTTCGATCATAAAGCATTTTGATTTTTTTATGACCGAAGCAAACCACATGGAATAGAATGCCCAGTAACTTCCGAGCTCAAACATGCATGCACCCTCAGGTATATGTTTTAACACTTCCTGAAACACGTATTCTTCCTGTGGCTCATGAACTCCCTTGTTTTCTTTGATGAGGACCGTATTGCCATAATCATAGTAGCTTCCCAAGGTGATTTTAAGCCCGTTGTGCATAACCTGGTGGTTCTTATGCAAAGTTCCGGCGTCTTTGTCGTACACAATTTTGTTATTGTCATCACTGGCTTTAACGAGTTCAATTCGCTTTCGCCAGTTTTCACTGAGCTTGTATTTGGGATAGAAAATATTGAAGCGAATATTAAAGTAGTTTATTGCATTGAGTATAGAGAGAATACCTGCGTATAAAGTGGGCTTGTTTTTTAGCCTTTGTTTTATATTCATTCACTGCCTATTTTAGAGGCTTCAAAAGTAAAGATAACTACTTAGTTTTCAATGATAATTGTACGTTTACGTGGCGGTCTCGGTAATCAGTTTTTTCAATACGCTGCGGGCAGAGCATTAGCTGAGTTTCATCAAACTCCATTTAAGTTAGATCTTTATTACTATAAGAAACATCCCTACAGAAAATTTGAGCTTGATAAATTTAAGATTCCTTTAGAAATAGCCAGCCGAGAAGAAGTGCATGCTTTTACCGGTAAGAATCCGATTGTAAGATTTATCAACAAGTATGACAATTACTTTCATTGCCCCGAAGTATTTGCCCAGCCGCACTATCATTTCTACGAAGACTTTTTTCAATTGCCCGGTAATTTATACTTATCGGGTTATTGGCAATCGGAAAAATATTTTGAATCCATTCGTTCTAAGCTTTACGAATGGTACACTCCTGCAAAACCATTTGATGAACGCAATGAGGCTGTAATAAAACAAATTAAATCCAGCGCAAGTGTTAGTCTTCACGTGCGTCGTGGAGATTATGCCGGCAATTCTATTTTCGGCTCAGCATCAGAGGAATATTACAAGAAGGCTGTTGACTATATTCGTCAACATGTGAACAATCCACACTTTTTTATTTTTAGTGATGAGATTGAGTGGTGCAGAAAGAACTTGTCTATCGATGAGGCAACGTTCATCGATTGGAATAAAAAAGATAATTCATTTAAAGATTTGTGGTTGATGTCGAACTGCAAAAATCATATTATGGCGAATAGTACATTTAGCTGGTGGGGAGCATGGTTAGACAGTAACCCGGCCAAGATTGTTATAGCTCCTAAACAATGGTTTAAGCGGAACTATAACAGCGAACGTACACCCATGTATCCTTCCAGGTATTATAATTCAAAAGATATCATTCCATCAGGATGGATAACACTGTGAAGAAAAAGCCATCCATAGTTATGCTTGCAAACGGTCACTCTCCGTTTGATACTCGCATTTTTCTAAAAGAGGCAGTTAGTCTTTCAAGAGAAGGCTTTAATGTTTCTATTATTGTTCCGAATAAATCGGATGATGAACGTGATGATATAAAAATAATAGCAGTTCCTCTTGTATCGAAGGGATGGCAAAAACTTGTTGTCACACCCTGGCGAATTTTTATAAAAGCACGTAAACAATCTAAAGATTCTATCTTTCATATTCATGATTCCGATATTCTGATTGTTGGTGTGCTTCTGAAAATTTTAGGACGTCGCGTAATTTATGATGCACATGAAGATACACCTCTGCAGATTAGCTATCAGCATTGGTTGCCAACCGTTGTGAAAATTCCATATCGATGGTTCTACTATGTTCTTGAGAAAATTTGTGGCATTATCTTCAATAAAATTATTGTGGCTGAGCCTGTAATAGCAAAGTACTTTCCTGTTCGTAAAACTACCCTGATTAGAAATTTTCCAATGGCTGATGCTTTTAAAAGAGAATCAGTCAAACCATATAAGGATAGAGCT
Organism: Cyclobacteriaceae bacterium; assembly: GCA_036569145.1. Taxonomy (GTDB): domain Bacteria; phylum Bacteroidota; class Bacteroidia; order Cytophagales; family Cyclobacteriaceae; genus DATCRE01. Next base: position 9,811 of record DATCRE010000678.1, on the reverse strand, counting down.
TCACGTTTAGTGAGCGTTGGAACCTTAACCAAAGTGAGAGGATTATATGAAATGCTTGAAGGTGCTGACAGAGCAAAAAAGACAGTTGACTTTGAATTTGTGTTGGGAGGTAAATTTGCACCCGCAGAGTTAGAACAAAAAACAAAAGCAACGTATTCATTTACATTTCTCTCATGGATTTCTCATCGCGAGTTAGTGGACTTACTTTTCGATTCGCGCATTGGAATTATAATACCACACCCCATTGAACGATATAAAACAAATTATCCTGTGAAGCTTTTTGAGTTTATGGCCGCAGGCATACCTGTTATTGCATCGAAGGCAGGAGAATCGGCCCTGTTTGTAAATGAAGCTCAATGTGGCATACTGGTCGATCCGCTTAATGTTAAAGAGATTGCTGATGCTATTGTATGGCTATTTCAACATGCTGAAGAAGCAGAAGCCATGGGCAAGCGCGGACAGAAGCTTATCTTTGAAAAGTATAATTGGGAGAAGGAGAGTGAAAATCTGCTTGAAGTTTATAAGAACTTTAGATAGAAGTTTCGAATAATTATTTTTTCAGCTTCTCCGGATTATCCTTGATAAATGCCTCCCATGATTTTGCTTTAGGTTTATCCAATCCATTTTGAAAATAATGACAGACAGCTACGGCCAGCGCATCTGTAGCGTCAAAGAGCTTTGGCATTTCCTTCAGGTTAAAAAGTGTCATCAGCATTTTAGCTACTTGTTCTTTAGAAGCATTTCCATTGCCTGTAACGGATTGCTTTACTTTTTTTGGTGCGTACTCTGTAATGGGAACTTCACGATATAATGCAGCCGACATCGCTACACCCTGGGCTCGCCCGAGTTTGAGCATAGACTGAACATTCTTTCCATAGAATGGAGCTTCAAGTGCGACCTCATCAGGATGATATTCGTCTACGAGACTCAGCACACGTTCAAAGATTTTCTTCAGCTTTAATTCGTGTGTTTCTAACTTACTTAAGTGGATAACGCCAAATTGCAAAAGTTCTATTCTGGGTTTTCGAATGATTATAATGCCATATCCCATGACGGTTGTTCCCGGATCGAGGCCTAGAATAATTTTTTCTTTAACCATTTTTGTCATACGTGATAAAGTAAGAGTTAAATGAGGAAACGAGCAAATCTTTTAATAGCTCAACTAAATTTATAGTAAGATAGAAGCGCCTGTTGTGGGTTAAAAGGGTAATTTTGTTTTTGTAAATGAGTACGCTTATCGCTTTTCTTTTTTTATTTTATTGCATCCTGTTGATCATGCTGATTGCGGGATGGAGAAGAGCATTGCAACATATTTCATCCATTAAAGCTCATGAGAATGATCATTTCATTTCCATTCTTATTCCCGTTCGAAATGAAGAGACAACTATAGCTTCGTTGCTTCAGAATTTAAAACTTCAATCCTATTCTTCTTATGAGGTTATAATTATTGACGATCATTCTGACGACAACACTTTTAACATAGTTAAAGGCTGTGTATCAGATGATAGAATTAAAGTTTTGTGTAGTGAAGGAAATGGAAAGAAGCACGCCTTAGCGACAGGTATTGCAGCTGCTTCTGGTTCTATCATTGTTACGACAGATGCAGATTGTATTGCTGACGTTAACTGGCTGAAAATCATCAACAGAGCTTTTCAGGATGAGAAGATTAAGCTGGTATTTGGCGGCGTGAGAATAAAAGAGGATGGTACACTATTCTCATCCTTGCAGCAACTGGAGTTTGGCAGTTTAATTGGTTCAGGAGCAGCAACGCTTGTGCTTGGTTTTCCAACAATGTGTAATGGCGCTAACCTCGCGTTCAGAAAAAAAAATTTTAATGAAGCCGGAGGATATGCCGATCACATTCACATTCCATCAGGCGATGATGAATTTCTATTGCGCAAAGTTGCATCAATGTATCCTGAAGGAATTTATTTTTTAAATGATAAGGCATCGGTAGTCACTACGAACGCGACAGAAACCATCAGAGATTTTTTATATCAACGGATACGTTGGGCAGGCAAATGGAAGTACAATCAAAGTTGGAGTAGCAAGCTGCTGGCTGTTTTTATTTTTCTTTTTCAACTTGGTTCAATAGCAGCATTTATTCTGATTGCTGCCGGATTTGCCAATGCTTTTTTGACTTTACTATGGATATTCAAAATTTTATTGGAGCTTCTGTTTCTTAAACAAGTGAACAACTTTTTAGGTAATAAATGGAAATGGTTGAACTTCATTCTCTTACAGTTAATTTATCCGGTTTATGTTGTTTGTATTGGATTGATCTCTAATTTTAAATCTTTTGAATGGAAGGGCAGAAAATTGAAATCAATTCACTCCAGGCCTGTTTATCATTAGCATATATCGATTAACTTTACGGTAATGACTGAGCAAACATTACAAGGTAAATTTGAAATTAAAGAACTTGAGCTAAACGCGTTGCTTGAGATCACTCAGTCTATTAACGATAATGTATCGGAGGAATCGCTCTATAAGATTTACAACTTTACGCTACGTTCAAACCTCAACATCACCAGGCTAGCACTTTTTGTACTGGATGACCGATGGAATTGTAAAGTGCATTTTGGAACGCATGTGAATTTTTCGAAAGTTGTTTTACCAGAAGCATTTCGAAATGTTACCGAGATCACTTCGCTGAAAGATTTTGGTCATAGTAACTTCAGTGAGTTTACCATGGTCATTCCGGTATCGCATAAAAAAAATACACTAGCATTGGTTTTTGTAGGTGGACTAGATCCTAACGATCCACGTTATGAAAATGAAGATGGTATAAAATTTATTCAGGCGTTAAGCAATATCATTATTGTTGCTATCGAAAATAAAAAACTGGCGCGCAAGCAATTAGAACAAGAGGCTTTTCGCAAAGAGCTTGAAATTGCCAGCGATGTTCAACAGTTTCTTTTTCCAGAGAAATTGCCAAACACAGAGTTGCTAAAAATTGAAGCAAGTTACTTACCACATGACATGGTGGGTGGTGACTACTATGATTACATTCCCATAAACAAAAATCAATTCCTGATTTGTGTGGCTGATGTTAGCGGTAAGGGAATTCCCGCGGCACTAATGATGTCTAACTTCCAGGCTTCGTTACGTACCTTATTAAGACAAACACCTAACCTTACCGATATAATTGAAGCCTTAAACTTCCAGGTTCTTGAGAATACCAAAGGGGAGAAGTTTATAACATTTTTTGCTGCGATTTACGACATCCGTTTAAAAACGATGGTGTATGTTAACTCAGGCCATAATCCTCCTATTCTGGTTGATAAGAAAAATGGAATAAGATTACTTGAAGAAGGCTCAACCGTTTTGGGAGCTATGCATCCATTGCCATTTTTAAATGAAGGCTTTGTAACAGGCCTCGAAGATTTTCTCTTATTCTGCTATACTGATGGTCTCACAGAAACTATCAATGAGAACGAGAAGGAGTATGGCACAGATACTCTCATCGAATACTTCAAGAAGGCCGATACGTATACAAAAGATCTTAAAACCATACATCAGGATATCATTGTTGACCTCGACAATTTCAAAGGAAGAAATGCCTACCATGATGATATTACGATCTTATCATGTCGCGTTGGGTAATTGTCAGACCAAAGTGAGGTGCAACGCATGTCTTCTTTACATATCTTCTCAATTTTAACGCAGCTGAGGTTACTAGCCGACTCTTAAAGGCATTGAAGAAGGAATCATGATTTACCGAACTCCTTTTTTCATTCCCTGGATCTATCCTTCATTAGTTTGGCGAATGCCATCGGCAAATAAGGAATTATATCTCACCTTTGATGATGGCCCTGTGCCCGGAGCAACAGAATTTGTACTTCATACATTAGACAGGCTAAAGGCTAAAGCCACTTTCTTTTGCATTGGTGACAATATCCGAAAGCATCCCGATATTTTTCAGAAAATTCTGGCCGATGGTCATGCTGTCGGTAACCATACTTTCAATCACCTTAATGGCTGGAAAAACAAAACAGATCATTATCTTGAGAACACAATACTGTGTGATGAAGAAATTATGAAACAGGCACCCCACCAGCATGGCAAGCTTTTCAGACCTCCTTACGGGAGAATAACATCGCAGCAGATTAAAGCGCTGAATGGTCGCAAGATTGTTATGTGGGATGTCTTGTCACATGACTATAGTCCGGCCGTGGCACCACATGTTTGCCTCCTTAACACAGTCAATACTACCCGTGCCGGATCAATTATTGTTTTTCACGATAGCTATAAGGCCGAGCGAAACATGGCCTTTACGTTACCTCGTTTCATAGAACATTTTTCAGAACGCGGCTATGTGTTCAAATCTCTCCCAGGATGAAAAAAACTAATCCATGAATACGAAGCGTGTTTTAATAGCCCCGCTTGACTGGGGACTTGGACACGCTACTCGCTGCATACCCATCATTCGTGTTTTTCTGAATAAGGGATTTGAGGTTATTATTGCCGGAGGTGGTCATTCACTTAACCTGCTTCAGCAGGAATTTCCCCATCTTAAAACATTTTCACTACCAGAATACAATCCTGCTTACGCATCAGGTTCCATGGTATGGCAAATGACCAGGCAGCTTTTAAAGTTTATAAGGATTATAAGAAAAGAACATGGGCAACTTCAACAATTGATTGCTGATGAGAAAATTGACCTGGTTATTTCTGATAATCGCTATGGCTGCTGGTCGTCTAAAGTTCCGTCATTCTTCATTACCCATCAGACCAATATCATCATGCCGGAGGGATGGAAATGGATGTCATCCATCGTTAATTATTTTAATACCCGACAGATAAATAGATTTAAGGCTTGCCTGATTCCCGACACGGAAGATCATGTATTATCGGGCATGCTGTCGTGCAATTCCGCTATCAAGGCTAACTATATAGGGCCGTTATCTCGATTCTCAGCAGAGGCTGCCACACCTGTCAAATATGATATTCTTGTTCTCTTGTCCGGGCCAGAGCCTCAACGTTCCTTGCTGGAAGAAATAATACTGCAGCAGCTTCATGATGTTAATAAGAAAGTGTTAATCGTTCGGGGAGTTCAGGGAAACAACACGAGGAAGATTACAGAGTCTGTTGAGATAACAGATTTTTTAGCAAGCCATGAACTTCAGCAAGCTATTCAGGAATCGGTGCTTGTTATTTCACGATCAGGTTATAGTACGATTATGGATCTTGCCAGGCTTGGTAAACAGGCAGTATTCATACCAACACCAGGACAGACTGAGCAGGAATATCTCGCACAGCGAATGAAAGATCAGCACATTGCTTACTTTATGCCACAAAATAATTTTAATTTACATCACGCGTTAACAGAAGGGGAGAAGTATCAGGGTTTTGCAAAACAGGATAGTTATTCTGATGAACTCATGCTTCAAGTAGTAAATGATTTATAGCGAAGGTTAAAATCTCAAGTTATAGTTACAGTCATTAAAGTTGTGTAAATGAAAAGTTTCTTTCAAAGTTTCGGATTCGCAATAAAGGGCATACTGAGCGCTCTCAAGACTGAACGCAATTTTAAAATTCAATTTGCCACAGGACTACTTGTTATAACGGCAGGCTTATATTACAACATCACGGTAAGCGAATGGTACGTTGTTCTCTTAGCCATTGCCTTGGTATTAGGCCTGGAGCTGATTAATTCAGCAATAGAAAACATGGTAAACCTGGTTACAAAGGAACGCAATCCTCTTGCCGGGAAGATCAAAGATTTTGCAGCCGGTGCAGTGCTTATTGTTTCCATTATCAGCGCCGTTATTGGTATACTTATTTTCTGGAAGTATATATTTCATAGTTAATTCACCACCTGATCAATCTTCTTGTGCTGCATTTATCAGTGTGTTTTTAATCCCCAACATTATCATCTAAATTTGACATTGGAATTTAATTCCTTTGCTTCATGAATTTTGCATCGTCACTTGATCATAAAATATTTCACACACTCGCAGAGGTTGCTGACAAAATGGGGATTGAAACCTATGTAGTTGGCGGCTTTGTGAGAGATTTAATCCTGAAACGTCCATCCAAAGATATTGACTTTGTTTGTGTAGGGAGTGGCATTCAGTTAGCAACCGAAGTGGCAGCCGCACTTGGATCGCGCTATAAAGTAAGCATTTTCAAGAATTTTGGAACAGCCCAGATTCATCATGAAGATTTTGATCTTGAGTTTGTAGGGGCTCGTAAAGAATCATACCGCAGCGAATCGCGTAAGCCCATTGTTGAAGATGGTACACTTGATGATGATCAGAAGCGAAGAGACTTCACCATGAATGCGTTGGCTATTCGTCTGAACAAAAGTAATTTCGGAGAGCTGGTAGATCCGTTTGGTGGTGTTGAAGATTTGAAGCGTAAAATCATTCGCACACCACTTGATCCCGTGGTAACATTTTCAGATGATCCCTTGCGAATGATGCGTGCTATTCGTTTCGCATCACAATTGAACTTTGATATTGAAGCAGATACATTCAGCGCCATCATAAGCCAGGGAGAACGTCTTGGTATTGTATCGCAGGAGCGTATTACAGATGAGTTGAATAAAATCATCTTGAGTCCTGTGCCATCGTATGGTTTCAAGTTGCTTTTTCATAGCAAGCTATTGCAATATTTCTTTCCTGAGCTAGTGGCGTTACATGGTGTTGAATATGTTGGTGGAAATGCGCATAAGGATAATTTCTTCCATACACTCCAGGTACTTGATAACGTATCCAAAGTATCGAATGATTTATGGCTGCGTTGGGCTGCTATTTTGCATGATATAGCCAAGCCCGCCACCAAGCGTTATGATAAAGTTCATGGCTTTACTTTTCATGGTCACGAAGAGAAAGGTGCACGCATGACACCCGGAATTTTCAGACGTATGAAATTGCCTATGAATGAACACATGTTGTTTGTTCAGAAACTTGTGCGATTGCATCTGCGACCTATACCGCTTGCAAAAGAAGTTACGGACTCTGCCATTCGAAGATTGTTGTTTGATGCAGGCGATGATATCGATGCTCTGATGAAACTATGTCGCGCTGACATTACTTCGAAGAATAATGAGAAGGTAAACCGGTTCTTAAAAAACTTTGATCTCGTAGAAGAGAAGATGGCCGAAGTAGAATCGAAAGATAACATTCGGAATTTTCAGCCGCCTGTTACCGGAGATGAAATTATCAAGATGTTTAACTTGCCTCCAAGCCGAATCATTGGCGATATTAAAGAGCAGATAAAAGAAGCTATCCTGGAAGGAGAAATCCGGAATGACAGAGAAGAGGCAATGGCTTTGTTAATGAAGATTGCACAAGAAAAAGGATTGCAACGCGTTAACTAATCTTGATTACTTTTTTGGCTCAACAAGAATAACTTCTTCCCGTTCTATAACTACAGTGCCGGCAGGATCGCCTTTGCGCTTGCGCACAAATTTTTTTGGAGTAACGATTACAGGGCAAAGAGATTCATTTTTTCTTTTAGAAAAATAAGCGGCTAATTGAGCGGCTCTTTCAATAACATCTTTCGGAAAATTTTTACCAGCCTGGTGCTTGATCAGAACATGCGAGCCACTGACATCTTTTGCATGCAACCATAAATCATCCTTGAATGAATATTTCAATGTGAGCTTATCATTGCTCTGAGCATTTTTTCCAACCCAGATTTTATAATCGTTATGTTCAAAAGAGTGATAGGGGAGAATTTCTTTTTGCTTTTCTTTCTTTGCATTTATCTCCAGTGAAGTAACAAGACTGCGCAACGTTTTTAAATCTGAAGCTGACTCGATAGACGCAATTCTTTTTTTGATTTCTTCAGCTTCTCTTTCTTTGTCAGACAAAACCTTGCGTAACCTGGTTATTTCAATCTGCTGATTTTTTGATTTCTTATAGAAGATCTCTGCATTCTTTTGTGGCGAATATTCGTGTTTAAGTTTTATTTCCACAGGATGATTGTTGTTGTAAAAATTAGCCAATGTTGTTTTCTCAGCGCGCGGAGGTATGGCATGAAGGTTAGCCATAATCAGATCTGCCCATACTTTGTAGTTGCTATCATCTTCAACTTCTGTCAGTTTGGATAAAGTCTTTTCCAGGTAGCTTTCACTTTGTTGTAGTCTGGTTTTTAATAACGATAGTGCTTCTGCTCGTTCACGTGTAAAAGCAAAAGTCTGGGTGAAGATATAATAGAAATCAGAGGCAGCACGTAACGGATCATGATGCTCCTTTAAAACATTTCCATAGTGAAGTAAGGATAGAGCAGGAGTGTTATCTATCTCAGTAATGTAATAGGCAGGACTCTCTAACGCTTTAATGATGTCTTGAATTTCTTTCCACTGCTCCTCAATGGACTGTTTTGAAAAACCGTTTTCTTCCAGCTTATGCCATACGATTTTTCCAAACGTGAAATAGACAGATTTTAACTTGTCGTGATTAGCAATAAAATTTTCCTTACTCCAATCTATCGTGCGATCAAGCTCTTCAAGTTTTAAAGTAGTATCGGCCTCCAGGCTGGTTTTAAACAATTCAGCATCGCCGCTGGAATCAAACAAAATTAAATTCGAACGATTGCCATGCATCTTGAATAGAAGCGTTAATTCATTGGTGAAGCATAAAGCAAAGCTTCTTTCATTTTGAAATTGCCTGACAGAGATTAATCGCTGGCCTATCAGGTTAGGAAAAAGATCGACATTGTTTTTTCGCGCGCGTTGAAAATTCTCCGGAAAGGAAAGACAACTGAAATTTGCTAACAGGCTTGCCTTTATAAAGAATGGCGTTGTATGCGTTTCAAACCGGATAACCAATTCCTCTTTGCTTTGCGTGAAGCACTCAGAAACAACCGTACCCTTCAATCGAAGTTCGATTTGTTTACTAATCTGCCGAAGAAAATAAAAATTATTATGCACGCTGCTTTAGAGTTGATTTTTATGCGGCAATAAAGATACAGCTAAATGAAATGGTTAAGCAATGTCAATCTGTTGGCCGTCATAAGCAAGAACAATTCCTTTCGGTAACTCTCTCTCTACTTCGTTATGCAAACCAAGTTTATGACTGATGTGTGTGAAGTACGTTGTTTTTGGTTTAATCCGATCAACCATGGCAATGGCTTCTTCCAGGTTGAAATGAGAGATATGTTTTTCGCGTTGAAGAGCATTTAGTACAAGAACTTCTGTGCCTTTGAGCAAATCAATGGTTTCATCAGAAATATAATTGGCATCTGTGATGTAACTGAAATTCCCGATTCTGAATCCCAGCACAGGCAATCTCATGTGCATCACCGGTAAAGGTGTAATAGAAATGCCATCAAAGTTGAAAGGCATGCTTGTTATTTCGCGAACATCTACACGCGGAAGACCAGGATAGTTGTTGTTGACAAATATATAGGCAAATTCAATTTTAATCTGATCGATAACTTCGCGAACAGCATACACAGGCATATCCATTTGCTGCTTGAAATTAAAAGCGCGAACATCATCTAATCCAGAAGTGTGATCGCGATGAGCATGTGTAAAGAGAACAGCATCAAGGTGCTCAATATTTTCGCGCAACATCTGCTGACGAAAATCTGGTCCCGTATCAATGACGAGACTCTTGCCATTAACATCAATGTGAATGGAAGTGCGCAGACGTTTATTACGAAAATCAAGTGATGTACAAACCTCGCACGTACAGGCGATGACAGGCACGCCCTGTGATGTACCCGTACCAAGAAATGTAACTTTCAAGCTTTAACTTCTGTTTGAGTGAGTTCCTCGTAAAGCTTCTGGTTTTTCTCGCTGAACTTGCTGATATCAAGCGCTACATTTTTTAAAATATCCAGCAGGGCGTTGATC